>CAXUMK010000024.1:8605-23377 GCA_964251885.1 uncultured Segetibacter sp.
AAAATAGCAAATGACTTATTGACTAATGACTCAATGACTTCCTTTAGTGAGCAGCCAGTCACTTCTACATTTGTTCTCTGATAAGAAAACCTTAAATCTGCCTCTAAGTTTTCATATTCACGATATATTATAATTCGCCTGAAGTATTTTCGTTGACTATTATATGACACAGATCCGAAGCTTTTTAGTGTTTTTTTTATTTGCAGCTATCTCAGCCTCAGCTCAAAATCTGTCCTCAGCTAATTATAACCATTTGCGGAAAGATGAAGACAGCATGAAAATGTATAGCCGCGGAATGATACTCTATAAAACGGCTACCCAGCGCTTTAGCGCTGACAGTATTTTTATCCGTATGCTCGTAAGGTCTTTAAAAACAGCTAACTCGTTTTATTATCCTTTCGATTCACTCGAAACTGTTTCCCGCATTTATGCACCCGACAGTTCTTTCCGCATATTTTCGTGGCAGTGGACAAGAGACGACGACTACTACCGCCAGCGTGGAGCAATACAAATTAAAACTGCCGATGGTTCTTTACAACTATATCCGCTGGTTGATATGAGCGAGTTCACCACCGCGCCGCAAGACTCAGTGCGTACCGGCAAAAACTGGATAGGCGCCATTTACTATGGCATTGTAATGAAGACTTTCAACAATAAAAAGTACTATACTCTTTTAGGTTACGACGATAACAATCTGCGCAGCACCAAAAAATGGATAGAGGTTTTAAGCTTTGACGAACAGGGAAGGCCTGTTTTTGGCGGCCCTTTCTTCGACATGAAGGACAATAAAGAAAATCCGTCCTCGACCGCATCAAGATTTTGTATGGAGTATAAAAAAGATGGCCGTGCAAGAATGAACTACGACAAAGACATGGACATGATCGTGTACGAGCATCTGGTAAGCGAAAGCAACGAGCCCGACAAACCTTACACACTTGTGCCCGATGGAGATTACCAGGGTTTTAAGTGGACAAACGGAAAGTGGGTGCAGATAGATAAAATCTTTGATTACAAACTGCAGGACGGTCAGGCACCCGTTCCCTCGCCCATAAAAGATGCATCGGGCAAAACAGATGAACTGAAGCTAATGCAGCAATCTGAAAAAAATAAGCAACAAAAACAACCGGTTAAACCACAACTAAAAGCGCCTGCTAAACCACCTGTTGATAATAAACTCTTAAAAGAAAGCGAGGAAAGCTACTAATACTTCCTGCTTTATAAGTTTCCTGCTGACGGGACAAGTAATGCATTGCCGAATAGAATTTGTGAAGAATGTATAACCTTATTACCTTAGTAACACAAAATACCTGCTCAAAAATAACTAACCTTATTACCTTATATCTTCCATCTTAAAGTCTTCAGATAGTGCTTGTGGTATTCGACTTAATGATAAAGTAATAAGGTTTTTTCCTTGCCTCTTCTATCTGTTACTAAGGTAACAAGGTTTTCCCTTCTGGTATCTTTAACGCATTGTTTATGCTGTTCAGATAAAGTTACACGATCACTTTCTGTATGTTAATTGTTAGGTACATTAGTGCTTTTCAGAAAAAGCTCCATAAAGTTATACAAGTATAAGTGAGTGACACAACAATGCTTAATAATAGCAATGCCGCCCCGGCTCATAAAGTTAATTGAACATTTATAAGGCTTTAAGTATAATACCTGAAACCTAAACTGTTGCTTCCCTTATAACTTTTTTAATATCCGCATCTTTACTTAAGCAAACCTGCTTTCACCAAATCTTCATCCTTTATATCATACAATAAAATGACATAATGATAGACATCTGCCGGTTCAAGTTTTTGATACCAGGTATAGGAAATTTTCTCCCGCCAGTTTGAATTTAATAAAAGATCCATCGTAATCGCATATTTCCCCGGAGCAGGAATAGAAGAGAGTTTTTTATATCCCGGATGGGAAGCTATAAAAGTAGCTGCATCAGAATCAGACTGACCATAATCAATACTTGAATCAAGAATTTTAGTGTATACTGTTTTCTTATTTATAATAAATTCATTTGTATAAGGAATGATATACGGATAATACATTGCAACTGAAATAAAGGTATATGCAACAGCACCTGCAGTTAACATCTTATAAGTCAACCTGGAATTTGCAAGATCAAAAAACAGCTTTCCAAGCCCGATGTATAGTAAAGGAAATACAAGTAAAATATGCCTGATACCAATCTGGAACTGGTTAAAAAAACTTAAGATTATTCCATAAAAAATAACCGGTATAATCAAAAACATATATTTCTCTCCAAATACCTTTAAACGAAACTTTTTCACAAACAAAATAAGGGAAGCAAGAAAAAGCAACATTGTTCCAATGGGCATTTTATAAAATAAAATAACGAGGTAGTAGTACCAAAAACCTCCTTCCACCTTCGATTCTCCAAAAAGATATACTGCATTGAAAGTACTGCCTGGTTTTCCTGCTCCAAACTCTGCGTGCGCCTTTATCATATCGAGCGATTGAATATATGGCTCAGGTAATGGAACCGGCAACCAATGCAGAAATGAAAGACGGTGTTGCATATTGCGAAAAGAGTGACTTTCGAATGAATAATTGCCAAAGGGAATAAAAGTATTATAGAAGTAATATGAAAGATTGATAACCAAGATAACAATCAGAGAAAACACCAGGACATCGTAAAAAGAACGTGTCGTTAAGTAACTTCTTTCCCTCTTTGTAATTAAAAAATAAATCACAGAAAGTACAGGCAGCAGAATGATAACAAAAAGCATACTTTGTTTTGTTATTATTCCCAAACCTGTACACACCGCAGCCGCATAAAACTGTTTCTGCTTTCGTGAGATAAGGTACTTTCTAAAGTGGTACAATACAGCAATAAGAAAAGTGCCGCAGGTAAGGTCTGTAGTAATAATAGTGGAATAGGCGAGATATAAAGGGTCGAATAGTAATAACAACAAAGGCAGCCACCACCCTTTTTCTCCGTACCATTCTTTACACCACCGATACGCATACACAGCGCTAATCAAAGAAAAAAGGATCATCATATAACGGCCTTCCTGCTGGTCTTTGCGGCCATAGTCATTCAAGTGATAATTTGGTTGTATGATTTGCCTGACAATACGGGGAAGCCAGCAAACAGCAATAACAGGAGATTTACTGTCGTCCAAAGGCCTTACTCTTTCGGGTTTGCCATGCAACCATCTTTTCGCATACTCAATATATTGTGGCTCGTCGAAAGTGATGTTTTGCTGAGAAATATAATAGTAAGAAGCAGCGGTATGAAGCAGCAGTAAAATAAAAAACCCCCAGCCCCTAAAGGGGAGTAAGAAAAGACTCCTGAAGTTTCTGAATTGCATTACGGCAATAGTAGTAAAAAATAATGGTTGTGCTGCATAACCATTGAATGAATAAAGCGAGTAGGATACGCTTCAGAAAAAGCTCCACAAAGAGTTGCAGAAGAACGAAATGCGACGCAACGATAACTCAATGGAATACAAATGCCGGTATCAAAAAGAGTTGACAGATGGAAGATGACAGATGACAGAAGAACTTTCAGTTAACTGCAAATAGTTGGCTGATCACAGTTGAGAGATGACGGATAACAGATGTTTTCCTGTCAACTGTCAACTAACATCGGTCATTTTCTTCTGCCTTTTCTGCCATCCGTCAACTATTAACCGTCAACCTGCCTCTAATCCAGTTTCAGCACCGCTAAAAACGCTTCCTGCGGTACTTCTACATTGCCTATCTGCTTCATGCGTTTCTTGCCTTCTTTCTGTTTTTCTAACAACTTACGTTTGCGGCTGATGTCGCCTCCGTAACACTTGGCCGTTACATCTTTGCGCATGGCGCTGATGTTTTCGCGAGCCACTACCTTTGCACCAATGGCTGCCTGTATCGCGATCTGGAATTGCTGACGGGGCAATAACTCTTTCAGCTTTTCGCACAGTTTTCTTCCAAAATCCTGCGCCCTTCCGCGGTGTATGAGCGCACTTAATGCATCTACTTTTTCACCATTAAGCAGAATATCCATCTTCACAATATCACTTTCGCGATAGCCAATCGGGTGATAATCGAAAGAAGCATAACCCCTGGTTGAGCTTTTCAATTTATCGTAGAAGTCAAAAACAATTTCAGTGAGGGGAAGTTCGAATGTCAGTTCTACACGGGTTGCCGTAAGATAGCTTTGGTTTAGAATAATGCCACGCTTACCCAAACACAACGTCATAATGTTTCCGATATAATCTGCGTGGGTTACAATTTGCGCCTTGATGAAAGGCTCTTCTATCATTTCCAGCTTGGTAGGTTCCGGCATCTCGGTGGGATTATTGACTGTTATCGTGTCTCCACGCGAAGTATGTGCAATAAAACTAACGTTGGGAACTGTCGTAATAACGGTCTGGTTAAACTCTCTTTCGAGCCGCTCCTGGATGATCTCCATGTGCAGCATTCCCAAAAATCCACAGCGAAAACCAAAACCAAGCGCCTGGGATGTTTCGAGCTCGAATGTAAGTGAGGCATCGTTCAACTGCAGCTTATCCATACAATCGCGCAATTCTTCAAAAGCATCCGTTTCAATAGGAAATATCCCGGCAAAAACCATCGGCTTCACTTCCTCGAAACCTTTTATCATTTCTGCAGGGTTATTCGCGAGGGTAATGGTATCGCCTACCTTTACTTCCTTTGCGTTTTTAATGCCTGTAATAATGTATCCTACGTCGCCGGTCTTTACTTCATCTTTAGGTGTCATCGTCAGCTTAAGAACACCCACTTCGTCAGCAAAATAATCGGTTCTTGTACTTGCAAACTGTATTTTATCGCCTTTTTTCAGGCTGCCGTTCATAATGCGGTAGTAAATAATAATTCCCCTGAAACTATTGAAAACGCTGTCAAATATCAAGGCCTGCAAAGGAGCATCTGGGTTGCCCGATGGCGAAGGAATACGGCTAACAATGGCTTCTAATATTTCTTCAATGCCAATTCCGCTTTTGGCGCTTGCCAATAAAATATCTTCAGGTTTACAGCCAATAAGCTCAACGATCTGGTCTTTCACCTCTTCTATCATTGCCCCGTCCATATCAATTTTATTGATAACCGGGATGATCTCGAGATTGTTATCGATTGCCAGGTACAAGTTGCTGATCGTTTGTGCCTGGATTCCCTGTGATGCGTCTACCAGCAGCAAAGCGCCTTCACACGCAGCAAGGGCACGGCTCACTTCGTAACTAAAATCAACGTGTCCGGGAGTATCGATCAGGTTTAGTGTATACGTCTCACCTTTGAAAGGATAGTTTATTTGAATTGCGTGACTTTTGATGGTAATGCCTTTCTCACGTTCCAGATCCATGTCATCGAGCACCTGCGCCTGCATATCTCTATCGCTGATCGTATGGGTAAACTCCAACAGCCGGTCGGCGAGCGTGCTCTTTCCATGATCGATGTGTGCGATGATGCAAAAGTTCCTGATATTCTTCATAAGGCAGCAAAAATAGCAATGTGCAGGCACATTTCCTTTGCAGCTATTGCGCTTCAAGTGTTCGCAGTGTTATTTTTCGTGTAAAGTGCTGGCGCAATAACTATTTCTCTTAATAAAAAGTTATTGATTGCAATACCGTTTGAGTTACCGCATGCATTGCTTTAATTGCATCAACAGATAAACATTCTGGGGATATTTCAATGCTTTTAGCTGAAAAAATGAACTTACTTTTAAGAAAACGGGCCTGTATGAAATACTCTTTGCTTACACTTATTTTTCTATCTCTTATACTCAATAGCTGTCAAAAAGATGAAGACAGAAAACTGCTGAATGGCTACTTCAGGTACACCGTAAATGGTACCGAAACAGTTATAAAAGACGAGACAGGATTAAACGCTAATACTTTCGATTGCATTATCAAAGGCGATACTGCCTTGTACATTAACGTAACAAAAATATATGACGGGGCAGGATTTGTAATTAAAAGCGACAGTATAAGAGATGGAACCTACCAGCTCGACAGTATGAACAAAGCATATTTTATCTATCCGACTGACCTAAAAAGATATTATACTACCAACAAGTACAAAGGCACGCTCACCATCAAAAAAGGTACTTTTATGGCGACTGAATTATTAAACACGCTCACAGGCCAGTTCTCATTTCAGGCAGTTGATACATTAACAGGTAAAAATTTTAATGTTGTAAATGGCTCGTTTTTGATGGAACGGAAAGAAACGAATTGATTTTTCTTTGGGTTCCAGCTTTTAATTCTTGATGTGGCATTGTTGCGTCGCACACTTGTACTGAAAGTACTTGTTTCTGCAAAAGAGAGAGCCGTCGCCGTCATTGCAAGGAGAGCCTGTCCCGAACTTGTTTTCGGGAAACGACAAAGCAATCCTTTCATTTGCTTGTGTACCCATTTAGCTGCACGATAGATTACACAGTGAAAATTCCTGCGGCAATTTAACTCATATAAAAAAGAGGTGAAGTATCACAAACTTCCTTAGTTACTTTATCACATTAATTAATGCTTTCTGTACAAGACTTCCCGATTTAACCTGTATAGCAGATTTTACAGTTAATGGATTTAGATTTATAAAAAGACGGTTATTAGTCGTGCTCGCTGCATCTATTATTAATTTACCAATTTTAGCTGGCATAAGATTACCGCCAAAACCATTAGGATTATTGCTTGTAGTAGCAGAAACGCCATCGCCAAATACTAAAGTTGAATTATCTCCAAAATTATAAGGGCAATTGATGGCCTGACTGTTATTTGATAGAGGCGGATCAATGATTTGTAGAACACCTCCTGTAAAAGAAAAACTATTCATTGAATTTGAGACGTCAAAAATATTTGCTCCATTCGCTAAACTTGTTTCATTAAAACCAGTATTACCATCCAGAATTAGTTGACCACCCGTCATTGTAAATTTGCTTCCAGGCATTAATTGTAAACTTCCATTGACTGCTATCTTGCCGCTATTTATGATTAATGAACCATTGTTAATGAAGCTTTTATTTCCATCATCTGCTTCACCAATTTGAAGTTTTATTGTGGAGTCTGCTAAAGAAACAGTTGCTCCAGCAGAAATATACAAACACCTGATTTGAACGGATGAGTCAATAACCAAAGTATGACCAGGCATAACAACGACAGAATCGCATGTAGTAGGTACTACACCTCTTTCCCAATTTACGGCACTCTTCAAAGTTGAGTTAGCAGTTGTGCGATTGGTACAGCCACTGTACAGTTGCGGAAGGACAACGAAAGATATGGTGTCTTTAAAGCCTTTATAATTAATAACAGCAGTGGCGCTGCCGGTATCAGTTACTGCATAAAAGGCATGCTGCGCCGTATTGTACTGCACAACAGAGGAATTAGAAACGGTAATATTCAAATCAGGACTATTCACAGGAATACCGGCATCGTAATTTGTATAGCTGGCTGTATAGACAGGATAAAAAGGCTGATTTTTATAAATGTAGTTAGTTTCTTCTTTAGCTGTAAAACCTGTTAGAATGGCATTGGTAAAAACATTTACGGTCAAGGTATCCGTGTAATAATCTGTTCCATTAGCCCTGTCATAGATAGCTGTTGCCATAATAGGCACTTTCCCTATAAAAGAAGAATCAATTTTTACTGAAAAACTTTGAATCGCATTTCGGCTAAGCGAAGTATATGTATTTCCCTGAAAAGTTAAATCAATATAGACCAGGTCAATTGTATCTTTTAAACTTAATACGATATTGCGAATGCTATCAGCAGGTAATGAGTTATTAGTGGCGGGAGTAACTATTTTTATTTTAGTTGTGTCCAAATAGTCATTTTGAATAGCGCTGGTTCTTTGAAAACTGTCGGGTTGTTTTATTCGTCCTCCAACTGAGTAGGGGGTTGCTGGAATAGTTGTACCAAAGAAACTGCTGTTTACAGAACTATTCAATAAGTTTTTTATCCTGTTTCCTACATCAGTCCGGTCGGTAATTTCTAGATGATTAGCATTTAAAAAAGAGTTGTTATGAAAGATGGTGACATTGGTACTGCTGGTTGGTAAATCAGCTAATTGGCTACTAAGTGGGACAACCAGATCACCATCTGTCAAAAAATTGGGGAAACCTTTTTTAGCACTGTACCAATCAATAAAATTAAGTGCCTTTGCGTCCTCTTGTAGTGAAAGCCAGCTATTGAGAATTGCTTTGTCAGGATAAGGAGTAATACTTCTCACTTTTTCAAATACACGACTAATGATTTTTAGGTAGCTATCCAATTTTGCGGCAAGTGCAGGATTTTGAGGATTGAAAATATCTACATCTCCTGCTATTACGTGGTTTTTTATGATAGTTGATTCTAAGTTTATTCCACCGGCAGCAGCAGAAACCTGAAGATTTTTTACGGCTGGTGTAGCCTGCCATTTTGGTAAAAAGAAACTACTTCCCACATGAGGTTCAATAAAACCGAACATACCAAGGTTAGGAAAAACAGTATGAATATCTGAAATGAAGCGGTTCACAAAATACGGCAATTGGGGTATAAATTCAGTAAGTGCATCAGCAGGCGGAGCATTATTATGCGGGGTATTAATAAAAATGGCTTTATGCACAAAACCTTTTCCATAATTTTTATATTGTCCATCTACACCATAATATTTATTTGGGTATAATTCTATAGCTGTCCGTAAGACACAACCGCCCATGCTGTGGCAAACATAATCCACCTGATTACACCCGTAGCCTTGTTCTCGTAATTGACTGATATTTGACTGGAGTGAATTACTTTGGGATGAACCATTTCCAAAAATCCAATATAAAATTGGATCGTCACTAAGCAAAAGATCTGCATTTATTTTATATTCCCCACCTGGCAAAAGATTAACTGCTTTCTTTTGTTTAAAAAGCGGGCTATTTATAAACAGTGTTCCATTGCCGTAATTAAATTTATTCCAGGATTCGCTGCTGGCTGCAAGGCCATGAACCATAACTAAAGGAGGCCGTACAATTTTTATGGATATATCTGTACTGTCTAATGTGCCGTTTGCTAGTGTAGCTACTATATGCGCCTTTACTTCTCTCTCAGAAGCATTAGCTAAATCACCAGTTGAATCTTGTGTAAAATCATCCGGAGCCACATACCAAAACCAAAAATCGCCACTTTGCGCAGTGTTGGAAGTTTGTGCAATACTATTTGCAGCATTGGCTTCTGTACTGTAGGCACTGGTAGTTGTAGCTATCTGCACTTTGCCGAGCATCGAAGTGCTGGTATTTGCGCCATTGCTTAAGCTGAGGGTAACGTTTTGCATTGCGGGTGAAATGCTACAGCCTGCTTTACTAACTTTTATATACATTCTGGAAACCCCGTCTGCCGCTACACCTTTTGGTACAACTGCCCGTAACGGGAAGCTATAATCCCATTTTAATTCAGCTACAATTTTACTTGGCGCCCTTAACTTAACTACCCAAAAATCAAAATAATAATCGGGGTGACTTGTTTCTCCATGATTACCACTTACATCTCCATCATTAGATATTGCAGAGCCTGCAACAATATAACCTCCATCTGCAGTTTGTTGAACAGAGTAGGCATCATCATAATCATATCCGCCCAAGCTTTTTTCCCATTCTAAGTTTCCCGAACAATCTAGTTTAACTACCCAATAGTCGTCTAAATCATGATTGCCACTTATATCTCCAAAATCGTAAGAGACATAATCATAGCCATATCCATGAAAAAGTTTTGCAGAACCGGTAACAATATACCCACCGTCTGTAGTTTGCTTTACAGACCGGGCTACATCTATTTCACTTCCCCCCAGGCATTTTTGCCATTGCAGATTACCATTAGAACTTAGTTTCACAACCCAAAAGTCAGGGTAATACAAATCATCATGTACGTCTTTATGAACACCATTTACATTTCCATCAATGGAAGTAGCAGATCCGGCAACAATATATCCTCCATCAGTAGTTTGCTGAATAGAATAAGCTTCTTCACTATCACTTCCACCCAAACACTTTTGCCACTGAATGTTGCCTGTAGCACTTAGTTTTACTACCCAAAAATCCCCAGAGTTATAACCGGATGAGGATGTGCCTTCATGATTACCACTAACATCTCCATTATTAGATTTAGTATATCCTGCAACAATATAACCTCCATCTGTAGTTTGTTGAACGGAGTAAGCTACATCTTCTTCATCTCCGCCCAAGCATTTTTGCCATTGAAGATTTCCTGTGGCGCTCAGTTTTACAACCCAAAAATCTGAATCGGAATGGTAACCTACAACGTCTCCGTCATCAGATTCAGTAGAACCTGTGACGATATAACCGCCATCCAGGGTTTGCTGAATCGAATAACCTATATCATCATATTCACCACCTAAACATTTTTGCCATTGAATCGCTCCTATGGCGCTTAGCTTTACTACCCATATATCACTATAAATTCCGCCGTTCCCATGTTGACCACTTATATCTCCATCTTCAGAATACGTAGAACCAGCAACTATATAACCTCCATCTGCAGTTTGCTGAATAGAATATGCTTCATCATTCGAATCACCGCCTAAACATTTTTTCCATTGAATATTTCCTATAGCATTCAGTTTTACTACCCAAAAATCTTTTCCACCATGATTGCCCGATACATCTCCATCATTATCAGATTCAGCAAATCCTGCAACAATATAACCTCCGTCTATAGTTTGCTGAACAGAACGGGCTTCATCTTTATAACTTCCCCCCAAACACTTTTGCCATTCAATAGCTGGTGCCTGTGCAATACAATTATTTATAGCAGAGAATGCGAGAAAAAAAAGAAGAGCAGTTAGGAGTTTCATGATAAAAATTTATGTAATATAAGTAATTTTTATCGTTTTAGATTTCTGTACGATTTTTTGAATGTTTAGGTTAAGTTGAAACCAAATCTTTAGCATTTTCTAATAGCAGCTTATTTTCCAGTTTATCAGCCTATCATCCTGCATCTTCCACCTGTTCTAACTAAGCCCTACCCCTTCCTTTCCATCCATTTAAAATCCACTGCTCTTGGTATTTTTTCCATTCCCGGTTTTACGAAGTCAGGAGGTACTGTCAGTTTACGTTTTGCCGTATCCATCCATGCGCCGTCTACAGTTATAATGGCTGATACAATGTCTCCGTTTTTTATTATTTCATGCTGCATCGTCCAGCGGCTGTAGGTGGCGGTGCATTGTTTTAAAACAAGATTGATAGAAATGGTATCCTTAAAATAAATCTCTCTTTTAAACAGGCATTCTTCCCTGAATAATATTGGTCCCAAATTATTCTGCATCAATACTTCGGTACTTAATCCATTTTCAGTAAGGAAGCCCATTCTTACAAAAGCGCCTAGATCATAATACACAGAATGACGAACATGAAAATTAGGATCGAGGTCACTCCATCTTATTTCTATGTTTTTACTATAACTCATTGCTTGCTGTTTTAAAATTTATCATCGTTTCCTTCCACATTATCTTTCATTACATTGATCTGTTCTTTTGTGCCCAGAACAATTACTTTCATTCCCTCATTTATCAAAATAGTCTCGGGTGGATTGATCACAAATTTGCCTTCTGCATTTTTTACTCCCAGGCAGTTTACGCCCGTTTTTCGCCAGTCCATTATTTCTTTCAGCGATCTATCTTTAAGATGAGCCGGCAACACATTATATGCCACCGCTTCGAGGTGAATGGATCCTCCCTCCTCGCCTGCCAGGTAATCGATAAACTCTATTACGTCTGGTTTGGTAACCAACGTAGCCATGTGCATGCCACCAATTTTGTCGGGTAAAATTACATTATCGGCGCCCGCTTTTTTTAGCTTGGGAACCGACCCGGCATGAGAGGCGCGGCTGATAATCTGAATATTACTGTTTACAGCACGTGCAGTCAGTACGATAAAAACGTTGTCTGCATCTTCGGGCAATGCTGTTATTAAGGCTCTTGCTTTTTGTATACCTGCCCGCAGCAAAGTTTCATCTTCGGTAGCATCGCCTTTTATATACAGCAGTTTTTTTCCATGCAGGTTCCCCTGCTCTATGCGTTCATCAGTTATATCTATCACCACAAACTGCACTTTGTGCTGCAGCAATGTTTCGGCGGCTTGTTTTCCATTGCGGCCATAACCACAAAGTATAACGTGGTTTTCCAAATGATTGATAGCTGTCATAATCCTGCGGGTTTTGAAGTAACGGTTTATTTCACCATCTATAATATACCTTGTAAGCATGGTTAACGCAAAAGCTGTAGAGGCAAGGCTTGAGATGATAAGAAAAATATTGAAAATACGGCCGGCATCATTCAGCGGATGAACTTCGGCATACCCAACAGTGCTGATTGTAATGATGGTCATGTATAAAGCTTCGATAAATGTATAGCTTTCAATGACCATATACCCGGTTGTACCGATTACAATAATCAGCAGTATGAGCAATAAGGGCGCAAAAAATCTTCTGAAGTTCAAAAGAGAAATTATTTCAAACTAAAATATAACCGAATGTGCAAACTACCAACAAACGTTTTTCGATACCTTGCAGCCTCTAAAAAAAAACTATGTCAATATTTGATAAGCTGAACAAAGCAAAAGATGATAAGCTGGCTGCAAATTTAAAAGCCGGAGAAGATTTTCTCGAACAGAATAAACAGAAGCCGGGAGTGCACACCACACCAAGTGGTCTGCAATATGAAGTGCTGACCGAAGGAACCGGTACCAAGCCAAAAGCCACAGATAAAGTAAAATGCCATTATCATGGAACTTTAATTGACGGAACTGTATTTGACAGTTCGGTGCAAAGAGGACAACCTGCCACTTTTCCATTGAATGCGGTTATCAAAGGCTGGACAGAAGCGCTGCAGCTAATGCCGGTTGGCAGCAAATACAGGTTGTTTTTACATCCTTCGTTGGCTTATGGAGAAAGACAAACCGGTTCTGTAATAGGACCAAACAGCACTTTGATATTTGATGTGGAGTTATTGGGCATTGGTTAATAAATCCTTTACTATAAGGTTAATCGTAACGATAAGGTAGGCAAAGCTGTGAAAGCGAATTGACGGATTTGGTAGAAATGATTTGAATTTATTATACTTAAAGCTGTATAAAAATGTGAAATACATTTTATGAACCAGACGGTATTGCTACTATAAGTCAGCCGTTGCGTCGCACTCTTCTACTTTTCATTCTCTACGCAACAGCCTCGCCAGCCAATTGTCAGCCTTTATGCAAAGGGATTGCTTCGTGCCTCGCAATGACGAACAAAAACTCGCTAATTTCCATCTCAAAAAATATCGTAAAATCAATTTTTAAAACCGTTACTATGCTTGCAGACAAAAAATTGAAAGCTTTTGTTCCGACTGTCAATCCTGCAAAAGCGAAATCTTTTTACCAGGATACTTTAGGATTGAAATTGTTATCTGAAGACAATTACGCTTTAGAGTTCGAGGCAAACGGAATTGTATTAAGGGTGAACACTGTGCAGGAATTAAAACCTCACCCGTTTACTGTGTTAGGATGGACTGTTGAAGACATTTCAGCTACCATACAATCACTCAATGAAAAAGGTGTATTTTTTGAGAAGTTTGGTTTTATAGAGCAGGACGATGCCGGAGTGTGGACAGCACCCGGAGGTACAAAAGTCGCCTGGTTTAAAGACCCTGACGGAAATATTCTTTCACTTGATCAATGAGGGTGACTGACCAAACCAAATGTAAGTAACGGTTGAAAAAAGCCGACTATAAAACAAAAAGTACAAGTGAGTGACACAACGACGTCGAATGAAGAACAACTGCTGCCCCCCCCCAAAAAAGAGACCATGATACAGAACGTTAAGAGCAAATCTTACATAAATATGAAATAGTCTTTGACTTATAATATTGATAAATGAAGATTAAGGAAGTTATTAGAAAAATTGAAAGTGATGGCTGGTTTCAGGTAAGACAAAGAGGCAGCCACAGGCAATTCCATCATTCCACAAAAAAGGGTACAGTAACAATAGCAGGACATCCTAATGAAGATGTGCATCCAAAGACTGAGAAAAGCATTCTAAAACAGGCAGGATTGATATAACCCTGTTTATGCGAAGAATTAAGTTATTAATTTTAAAATAAAAATGCTATGGAGTACTTAATCATAATAGAAAAGGGAACTGAAAACTATAGCGCATATTCTCCTGATGTTTTAGGTTGTATTGCAACCGGTAAAACAATTGAGAAAGCTATATCAGAAATGAAAGAAGCTTTAGAATTTCACTTAGAAGATACCGAAAATTTGCCCGAACCAAAAGGTTTAAAATATTATCTCGATAACGGGTTAGAACTTGATAAAGAAGATTTAGTTACAAACGTTACAGTAGAGATGAATGAAAAAGTGTAGCTATATTCCCCCATTATAATAAATATTTATGAAGCTATTAAGCTTGTTTTTGGCTTGTATTATTGTAAGCAACCAAATCGCACTTTCACAAAACAAAAGAACAGATATTTCACAATGGAGGGCAACCATTCAAAGGAAAGATGGGAACTATGTCGTCTTCAATTTTGAAGAACACAGCACCGGCAACAGAACTTTTCTTTACATACAAAATGCCACCGAGAGGCTTTTGGTAGATAGTGTGAGGTTTAAAGATGACTCTGTGTTTATTAAAATGCCTGTGTTTGAGTCTGCATTTAAAGCAAAAGTCATAGATGGAAAATGGGTTGGAGTTTGGATAAAAGGAACATCGGGTGCTGAACAGGTTTTGCCTTTTGTGGCAGAAAAAAGCAACTTACGGTTTCCACTAACAGACGGGCCTACAAAAGTGGATGTCA
>CAXUMK010000024.1:23387-30409 GCA_964251885.1 uncultured Segetibacter sp.
GCAGGTGGCAGGTAAAATTTGCAGGTGATGTAACCAAAGCGGGTTCTTCTATCGCAGAATTTTCGCAGCGGGGTAACAGGGTGACCGGCACATTTATTACACCCACAGGCGACTACCGTTTTGTAGAAGGTGTTGTAACCGGAACGAAATTGATGATGTCTGCTTTTGATGGTGGGCATGCTCTTTTATTTACGGCAGATGTAGCAGGTAGTAAGATGGTAAACGGAAGATTGTTATCAGGCGCAAAGGGTAATGAAGAATGGACGGCTGAAAAAAATGCGAAGGCGACAGTTAAGATTGATGAATCGGCAATGTACCTGAAGCCCGGCGAAGAAAGGCTGAACTTTCGTTTTCCTGATATCAACGGAAAGCCGGTATCGATCAATGACGAACGATTTAAAAATAAAGTAGTGGTTGTGCAGTTAATGGGTTCGTGGTGTCCCAATTGTATGGATGAAACTGCCTTCTTAACTGAATACTACAATCAAAACAAGCAGCGTGGGGTAGAAATGGTTGCACTGGCTTATGAATATTCAACAGACTTTACCCGTTCTCAGAAAAGCCTGCTCAAATTTCAAAAAAGATTTAATATTCAATACCCGGTTTTGATAACAGGAGTAACTGTTTCAGACAGTTTGCGAACCGAAAAAACATTGCCGCAGGTAACGAGAATTAAAGTTTTTCCATCTTCAATCATCCTTGATAAAACGGGTAAAGTAAGAAAATTAGACAACAGCTTTTTTGGTCCCGCAACCGGTAAACATTATGAAGCGTATAAGAAAGAGTTTGATGAGACGATAGAAAAATTGCTGAAGGAAGAAACAAAATAAGGTTACTATAACATGCGCACTATACTTCCCGCCTTATAAGTTTTCCGCTAACGGGACAAGTAGTGCATGACTAATATAGAATTCATGAACGGCATTTAACCTTATTACCTTAGTAACAAACATATCTGCCCAAAAATAATTAACCTTATTATCTTATCTCAAATGGGAGTCTTAATGATAAGGTAATAAGGTTCTTTCTTTCTCTTTTCTACCCGTTACTAAGGTAATAAGGTTTTTTATACCTGTATCTTCAACGCATTGCTTATGCTGTTAAGATAAATTTATACAATCACTTTCTGTATATTTCTATTGTTGGAACAAGTGCTTTTCATAAAAGCCCAATAAAGCTATACAAGTACACGTTTGCGACGCAACGAAGAAAAATAGTAGTAAGACTGTCTGGCTCAAAAAATGTATTGTACATTTTTGTATGGCTTTAGTATAAACTTGGTAAACAAAAGGCTCCTGACGGAGCCTTTTGTTTACCAAGTTATTTTCAGTATGTTATTTCGTTTATCTATATCCGCCAGCCGTTCTGAGGGATCAATTTCTACCTGGGTAAGGTCTAAGATTTTCCTCGTTGTTTCAAAGATATAAGTCGGATGTGTCCATCTCCACTCTTCATGAACTGTTCTTGGTATCGATGCATCTTCAACTGGTTTTTCACCAAACATTAAACTCAGCGGAATGTAATGAAGCTCTTTGCTTCCATCTTTAAACGTCAAATGCACATCTATTGGCATTGGCATCTCTCCTACTCTTTTAATGCGGATCTTTGTTTTGCCATTTTCTTCCCAAAGACTGTCAATTGCATAATCAATGGTCTTTGTTGTATTTACCCAATACTCCCTGTACCACTGCAGTTCCATCCCGCTCACCTTTTCAGCAACACGAATAAAATCATTTGGATTAGGATGCTTAAAACGCCATAACCGGTAATACTCTTGCAATATCTGGTCTCTTACTTTATCACCTGTTATATAACCCAACTGCGCCATAAATACTGCACCTTTTGAATAGGCGTTTTGCCCGTAAGCATAATTGGTGCTGTAATGATCGGAGTGAGTGGTCAAAGGCTCGGCAAGACCGCTTTTTACCAATTTATAATAACTGCTGTAGCTGCCGTCCTGCTCAAAAGTTTTCTTTTGCCTCAACTGTGCCATCACTCTTTCTTCTGCATAAGTTGTAAAGCCTTCATCCATCCAGGGGTATAGACTTTCATTGGTTCCCATCATGCCCTGGTACCAGCTATGCATCCATTCGTGTATGGCCGTACCAATACCTGCGTCCCTGATTAAAGTAGCCATCGGATATTCCATCCCGCCATCGCCACCCTGAATGAAAGTATAGTTTTTATAAGGATAAGTGCCAAATGTTTTAGCCATTACCGGGTAAGCAAGCACTACAGTGTCGGCAAGCTTTTCCCAGTCAGGATTTATACTGTCATCATTTTTATGTACCAGGTAAATTAAAGGTCCGTTTTTAACCTGGCGCTTTATCATTGCATAATTCGGGTCGGCTGCCCAAACAAAATCATGCACATTTTGCGCAGCAAAAATCCATGTGAGTGTGTTGCCTGCAGGTCTTACCACTTTAGCCCCGGCTTCTTCGTATCCAAAGCCAACGGAAGCGGCATTTTGCAAAGTTCCGGTGGCAGCCAGCAGGAAACTTTTATCAATGTTTATTTTTACAGTGTAGTCGCCCCACACACCGTAAAACTCTCTTGCAATATAGGGGTTAGCATTCCAGCCCTGGTAATCGTACTCAACCATTTTAGGATACCACTGCGACATGCTATACCTAACTCCCTGCGCATTGTCGCGACCACTGCGACGTACCTGCAGTGGCACCTGCGCTTCAAAACTTACTTCAAATGAGGTTTTTGATTTTGGCAAAAGAGGCTTATCTAAATCTACTTCAAGAATGGTTTCATGCTCTTTTAGTTTTTGCTCCTCGCCGTTTATTTTCACATAAGCTACCTTTTGATAGCCTATCTCATCGGGCTTCAAATTCAAAATCCGGTCTCTTACTCTTGGGTCCCAGTCACGGATATCTTTCCCTTTTTTATCGGTACCCAAAACAGTTTTACCTAACTCGCGGCTTCTTACATCCATACTGCTGTTAGGCTGAAAGGCGTTCCAGTAAGTGTGAAAGAAAACGCGGGTTAATGTATCGGGAGAATTATTGAAATAGTCGATCTTTTCAACACCATTAAACCTGTTTGCGGCAACATTCATTTTTACATCAATGTTGTAGCTGATGCGTTGCTGCCACCTGTCTGACTGAGTAAAGCCAATAGTGCCAATACCGAGCAATAAAACAACTGATAATGTTCTTTTCATGAAATCCTTCTTTAACCTGTCTTTTTGATGAATTTATATATACTGCGCAAGGGATAAAAGCGTAAGTAGGTTTTTATGAACCGGACTTAATTACTACTATGAGACATCCTTGCGTCGCACTCTTTTACTTTTTATTCTTTATTCGGCAAGGCAACTGACCATTGACTAAGCTTTCCCGCTTTTGTTACTGAACAAGCTGTGCCTACCAATGACGAGAAAAAAAGGAAGTCGTTCGTCATTGCGAGGTACAGCTTGTCTCGCAACAAGCGGGAAAGCAATCTCATTTGTGTTTGAACAGGCCTACTATTAGTGGGATTGCTTCGTCTTTTCCCGAAAACAAGTTCGGGACAGGCTCTCCCCGCAATGACTGTGGTCATGCATGCATGCACAACCACTCACCATTCACCATTCACTATTCACCACTCACTATTCACAGCGAAGCATTGTCCCTTAACAATTGACCGCTTTTTGAGAACACCAGGTTTTTCTTGCTGTACTCATTCTTTTTCACAACCACTTTATATTGTACTCCTTTATCCTTGTCTTCAATCTGGGTTACGTCTACGACACTTAGTTCTGCGTACTTACTTTTTTTAAATCCATCTTTTACATCTGATGGCAAACTGTTGTAAGTATGTTTTGTCTCGGTTTTTATCCAGTCGCCGTTAGAAGCAAAAAAGGCTTTCATTTCTTTTTCTCCCAAGGTAAAGTCTGCTTCAAAAGAAGTCAGCTTGTCTTTCCACGACACACCAGACGCATTTTCATACTTTGCTTTAAAAGCGTCTGTTACCTCTGCGGGTATTTTTCTAAACTGTGCGTTTACAGTTATTATAGAGAGAAAAAAAACAAAGGAAAACATCCATTTTTGTAACATAAACAAGAATTAAATTTTTAATAAAACTAAGATACGCCCTCAACAACAATTGCAATTTCGCCTTTTATATTTTTTTTGCGAAAGTGTTCGCAAACTTCATGCAAACTTCCACGTTTATTTTCTTCAAACATCTTTGTTAACTCCCTGCTAATACAACACTGTCTTTCACCGCCAAAGTACTCAATAAATTCTTCCAGGGTTTTTACGAGTCTCATGGGGCTTTCATAAAAGACCATTGTGCGCTCTTCTGCAGCAAGTTTTTTAAGTAAAGTTTGCCGGCCTTTTTTCAATGGCAAAAAGCCTTCAAATGTAAACCGTGTAATCGGTAAACCACTGTTGACAAGGGCAGGTACAAAGGCAGTTGCACCCGGCAAAGTCTCTACCTTAATATCATGCTTTGCACATTCCCTCACCAGTAAAAAAGCGGGATCAGATATTCCCGGCGTGCCGGCATCTGTTATCAGTGCAAAGGTTTTTCCGGAGATCAACTGATCTGCAATATGAGCAACGATCTTATGTTCGTTGTGCTGATGATAGGGCGATATAGGTTTTGAAATACTATAATGCTGCAGCAGCTTAGAAGAGGTGCGGGTATCTTCGGCAAGAATAACATCTACACTTTTAAGAACCTCAAGGGCACGAAGCGTTATATCTTTCAGGTTGCCTAAAGGTGTGGGTACGATGTAGAGCATTTTTATACTGTGCTGATTTGATAAGGATGTTTTAGGCGATAAAGATATTCCTTTTATGTTAGCGTTTTTGGGGGGAGTGTATTTCATGGTCGCATCAGCACGAAACGTTCCTATGGAACGAAAAAAGCCTACGGATTCATTTTTCTACCCACCAGTCGTTCCAAAGGAACGTTTCGTGGGTAGAACATATAATGAGAAGATACTTAAGCGTTCCGTAGGAACGTGTGGTGGAATGCGACCATGAAAATATACACTCTTTCCATTACTCTCCTCGTCACTGCAAGGAGGAACGACCTCGTCATTGCTAGGAGGAACGACGAAGCAATCCCACAGTCAGGATCAGTCATTTGAAGTGTAAGCAGATTGCTTCGTTCCTGGCAATGACGGTTGTTTTTACTATGTGCTTAAGTCGACGGCATTAAATCTCTAATCTCCCTTCTCCAATCTCCTTTCTCCTGTCTCCTAACTCCCATTTCCAATCTCCCAACTCCTATACATAAATAAAGAATGGGCGCTTTGTTTGTACAAGCGCCCATTCATCGTTTTTACAGTATCTTATCTTTAGTGCCTGCCGTGACCACCGCCACCGCCTCTTTGAGGATTGCCAGCGTGAGGTTGAGATCTCATTTGTTGTCTTTGAGCGTTCATCTGGTTATTTCTCATTTGCGCCTGATTTGCATGCTCCTGTCTTCCTGCATTCATTTGCTCATTTCCCGATGCTGCATTGTTAGGGTTAGCAGTAATGTGTTGGTTTTGTGCATTTCCTGGTAGCTGCCTGTTTGCATTGCCATTGTTTCGAACAGTTTGGTTTGCAGGAAGGTTGTGATTTGCTCCATTATTTGGTGTAGCGTGGTTTTGCGCATTGTCCATACGATTATTGTTAACTGCCGGTACTGCCAGCCTCGCAGGATGACCATGATTTACCGAAGCAAACTGGCTGCGGTCGCTGCGGGCAGATGTCTCGTGGGTTATTTGGTCATGAGTTGGCTGCACGTGCTGCTCTCTCAATGCCTGTTGTTCCTGCTGGTTTGGCCTTGCTGTTATGCCTCCGGGGCCGTTATAGCTGTTATGATTATTAATGATGGTAGTATTATTAATAACCGTTCTGTTTACATAAGTATTATGTACAACTGCAGTATTTACACGGGTAACAGCAGTATTATACGCAAAAGTATTGCCCCTCCACATACCTCCGCCATATCCAACACCACCATAGCCGAAGCCATAATTAATGCCACCATAAAAACCTACGTGCGGTCCCCAATATCCTGCATGCCAGCCGTAATAGCCACCGCTAAAACCCCAGTAGCCGGGTGTCCACAACAAGCCGTAATGTGGAGGACGCACCCAAACACCGGGAACCCAGTAATAACCTTCATCAGCATACGCCCAGTAACCGGGAACCCATATATACCCTTCACCGGGAACCATCGGCTGCTCATATACCGGTAATGCAGGCGGTGCAACTCTGATAGAAAGACCCACGCTTACCTGTGCATTTGTACCGAGTGCCATAAAAATTACCATTGACAGGGCAATTAAAATTTTAGATATACTTTTCATAATAAAATGTCTTATTTAAAATGATAGACAACTGAAGACAAAGAAAGATTAACGGCTTCTGCTTTTTTATCAAATAATTGTGCTGGCCATCAGCAAGTCGTTCGTCATTGCGGGTACGAAGCAATCCCATCTGTGTTTGAACAGGCTTACTATTAGCGGGGATTGCTTCGTCGTTCCTCCTCAATGTGCGGCTATCTTTTGCCGAAGAAAGTACCTTCAGAGGAAGTGTGCGACCCCGCCGAAAAAGCGGGGCAGGCAGCAACAATGTAAAATAGTAGTAATGCAGCCGGCTCCAAAAAAAAATCCCTGCACTACTTGTCCCGTCATTACGGGATTTTTACGCGGCGGGAAGTATGAAGCGGGTTCTTCATAACAGAGCAATGGTGTAAGAATGAGACCCTGCGCTTTTCACCTGCCAGCGTCTCTTAGTCCGTAACAAGGCTTTGATGGAGAGTCTAATGCTTAAAGTTTATACCACCCGCAAGAGCCTGCTGCTGCAATTGAAACCTGGATTGCGAAAACCGATTAAAAGCGCCCTTTTTTCTGAATTGATACAAATTGGCAGTTTGCATTTTGCCCGTAAAAGTTTTCTTGCTGTGATAGTAACCTGTACTGGATAAAAACAATGATCTCTCAGTACCTGCTGATGGAGCAGTATTATCAAATTCAACTTTGAGGTAATCGTCTTCTTTTAGAAAAACATACGCATTGTCTTTCGATA
>CAXUMK010000024.1:30419-35317 GCA_964251885.1 uncultured Segetibacter sp.
TCATTGTTATTAATTACAGCGACTGAAGGGTTAAGGTAAGAAACCGTTACCGGCGCATCGGCACCAAAATCCATTGCTGCATAATCCAACTCCCAAAACAGGTAAGCCGACTCTATTTTTATCTTTACGTTCTGCGCATCCCCAGGCAAGGGAACCGACATGATCATGTCTCTTCCGGCAGTATTTCCTGTAAAAGGGAAGTAGTCCACAAAACGCCATTCTTTGCCGCTCTGCACATATACCATCAAAGGCAGCGACTGATCAAGCTGCCACTTTTCGAGAATGTGCTGATCGGCATTATCCTGTTTGGCTATCCACTTTTGATAACTGCCGCCAAACATCCCGGAAAACTCATTAAAAATATAGCCTGACCACAAACTGTTTTTTGCATGTACAACCAGTTTTGCCGCACTACTTTTATTCGTATTCGTAAAGTTTAAAATAATGCTTCCATTTGGCGAATGTGCATCTTCATTTTTATCGAACAGGTAGGAGTCTCCATCGGGGTATCTAACAGTTTCTGCCAAAGAAGGAGACTTCTCTCCGGTCTGTGGCAAGGCAGGTTCCAACGCAAAAGTGTGCGGTTTTCCAAACCTGTCGAGCAAAACTTTTTGATCTGCACGATGATTAACCTGTATCAATTGTAACTGGTTGATGTATTGTTCTTCTCTTTGATTGTTTGCCAGCTTAAAATTGAATTTGCCGTTATAAGGCTGCACACCGTCGAGCGGAAGATAATCCGTTCTTTCAAGTGAAGAATATATGGCGCCACTAAAGACCCCGCTTTTAAAATTATATTCTGCGCCGTCGTAAGTATACACCTGCGGACAGTTGCAGGAAATAACCAGAATAATAAGCGCTACTAAAGAAATACCTGCATACACCCCCAGTCCTCCCAACACATAAGATAAGACGGTTTTACCTCCGTCTGCTTCAAATACTTCAACCCGCGACACAGCATTAAGTGGTACAGAGATGTGCATGCTGTCTGCAGGGTCGGTAAGACCCGTGATCAGGTGAATTTGAGAAAACAGAAATGACTTATCCCGGTGTTTGTAGCTATAAGAGCCGGACTGACCTTTATAAAGCAATTGCTTGTCTTTAGGTGAAACGGATTGAAGGTCAGCTTCTATATGGTCGCCGTTTGCTGCTATATTTCGTATCTGGTAAACATTATTTTTTGTAAAAAGAAAAATGAATTTATCAGAGTTTTTAAGCCTGCTGACAGCGCTGTCTGTAACAGCGCTTGATTTAATCCTTAAATAATTTTTGAAACAGCCTGATAAAGCGATCAGAAAAACAATTAAAAAAGTAAATCTTAAAGCAGTGGCCTTTTTACAAAAGAAAATGCTGACCGGCGCAAAGAACAGCGCTATCATCATGCGGGCTATGCGTCTGCGTTTCATATTATTTTTGGTTTTGGAATTTTAGACATCTGTGGGTGAATTATTCTAAACCACAATGGAGGAATGAGCGATACCACGATCATGGCAGCATAGTTAGCCGGCAGCCTGGGAGATTGCTCCTCAGCCACAAGCTTGTAATAAGGTGTGGAAGCATGGATATGATGATGGGCATGATTTTGTACCTGGAAAAGGTCTACGATCTTGCAACTGCCGGGAATGCTCCACGAATGATGTGTCTTCATTTTTTCGTGGTGACCATTGTGCTCATCTCTGCTCAGTCCATAATGCTGAATATAATTTACTGCCTGGTGAAGAAGAATAGAAATAAAGCTTTGGCCCGCGAAAAAGAGCAATGCATACCATCCGAAGGTAAAAAGTACAAGCAGCAAAACCGTTACTTGTATCAACTGGAAACAGATCATTTTATTATGGAAAGAAAAGAATGAAAGCTTCAGTTTTTTCAGACGCCTGCCCTCTATTTGCCACGCACTTTTATAGCCGCCGGTTATACTTCTGATGAAGAAATGATAGAACGTCTCTCCCAGCCTCGCACTGTTAGGATCTTGTATGGTGCACGCCTGTACGTGATGACCATACACATGCTCAATGCTGTAATGCATAAAGTTTGACGATGCAAGCAAAACATGTCCGGCAACCTGGTCGGGCAGGTTATGCTTATGAATAAATTCATGAGCGAGAGTAAAACCAAGTGTCCCGTTTACAATTCCAACGGATAAGATTATTCCTGAAAATTCAGCAACCGAAAGTTGTGACCAATGTGAAGCAACAATGAAACAACCTGTTATTATCAGCAGCCACACAACAGGAACAAATAAGAACGAAAGCCACCGAAAGATGGAAGGACTGAACTCATTCTGTGCTGCAGATGGTTTAAATTGAACCGGAAGCAGATCAAAAACCGGCAGTATGATAAAGCAACAAAAAGGTGTAAGAAAAGTAAGGTATCCAAACCAGGCAAAGCCGGGGAGAACCGTTAGCGGCACTAATAACAATATCAGGTATTTATATGGATTCATTTTATTACTTGCAGGCGCTAAACGCATTACAGCCAACAGCTTTCATTTGTGCTACCTTTTCTCTAATATCTCCATTTAAAACATTGAATAGCTTTTTTTCACTAAAAGGGCAATTGTGGGCATAGCCGCTCATATCAACGTATAAATAATCCCTTCCGGCTCCTGAGCAACCCATTCTTTTGCTGTAAAAACCATGATAAATGATGCCGGGATAATCAGCATAATCAGGATTGAAATTGGTGTGGGTATAGAACGCTTCAAGCAGTTCTGCTTTTTCGGTGTGAAGCGCAACCGGCTTTCCGGCATAATGCCCCACCGCTTTTGGCTCCAGTATTTGTATGAATGACGCTCCTACCCTTTTAGCCAGTTCATAGTAATTGTACAAGTTTGTTTCGGTAACAAACTCATTGGTGGCACATAAAGAAAGGCACAGAACCATTTTTGCATTAAACACATTTTCGGCGGCACGTACTACCCAGTCAAAAGCTCCCTTCCTGCCTCTGAAACTATCGTGCAAAGCAGGTATCCAATGGTCGAGGCTGATGGTAACTCCTTTAAGACCTGCTATTTGTAATTGACCGGCTTTGTCGGCAGTCAATTGATAGCCGGAAGTGTACATCACCATTTCTATATCAGGAAAACAGGGTACCAGGCTAATGATGTCTTTAAAGCGGTTTAATGGTTCGCCGCCTGTAACTTGCAGCATACTGACACCTAACTCTCTAAAACTTTTAATTACCCCGAATAAATCAGCAAAAGATAAAGTCTCGGGAGTATTCAGGTTTTTCCATTCAAAGCAATGCTCGCAGGCAAAACCACATTTGGTAGTAATTCCAAAAATCAGGGTATGAAGAGAAACTTCGTTATTATCAAGCCGGGTAAGCTGGTGCTGAATATAACGGTCAAATGCTTTGGAAGGCCAGCCCGGCGCATTATAACTGAAGTAATATTTTTTGTTGACCAATGCATACTTCACCAGCCTGTTATCCTCACGGTACTGCTTCTTAAGATTATATAACAGTCTTAGTTTTCTGAATGCTGCAACTAAATTTTTTTCTGTTACAATACTAATCCTGAGAACATCTGTCCAGATAAATAATTTGATAAGCCTTAGCCGCCAGCCTGTAACCATTACCGCAACTGCTGTGGCAGGTTTTGAATCTGCATGAGTGCCGGTACTTTCAGTGGCATACCTGTTCCGCGGGCTTTTTAAAATAGTGGAAGTCAAAATGGGAATTGATTTTACTACAAAGTATGTTTTCCTTTATGCAAATCAAAGCAGAGCCGGGTATTTATTTTAGGAGAGAAACAAGGATTATATTGAGCAACATCATGATGTTGATCTCTCTTTTAAAAATGCTTGAAGAGGACAATCTGCGTTTATGAACACTCGGTGCATATCAAATTGTCGTTTTTTCTTTTTTTTGGAAGTCAACAGAAATTCTTTGTGCAACTTCTGTTGTGTCACTCACTTCTACCACATCTTTTCATGGGAGCTTTTTCCTTAGCGACAATTATATATACACCACTTCTAAAAGCATTAAAATCAACCATTTAGTGTATACTGCTTTTGTTGCGCCGTAGAAGCAGGAGGAATTTGGAATACTCATCAAAGCCTTTTATGTATATCTTTCCTATAAAAATCAATACTATGCTCATAACAACCAGCACACATCTCGAAGGGTATAAAGTAATCAATCATTTAGGAGTAGTACGTGGAATAGTGGTTCGTTCGCGCAGTTTGTTTGGCAATCTTGCCGGTGGACTGCAATCATTATTTGGCGGCAACATTACCATATACACCGAACTGTGTGAGAGAACCCGGGCAGATGCCTTCAGCCTGATGGAACAACATGCAAGACAGTTAAATGCAAATGCCATAATCAATATGCGCTACGATGCAAATGAAGTAATGCAGGGAATAACAGAAGTGCTCGCTTACGGCACAGCAGTGGTGGTAGAAAAGATTTAGTTTAGTGTAAAGAAACTTTTATTCATTCTGCCTGTTAAACAGGAAGAAGTTTATGCAAGTGTACAGTAAATAAAATTATTACAATGGGACTACAAGTTATACAAGATGGAAGGGGTAAAACTACCGGTGTTTACATCCCAATCGATGAATGGAAAGAATTAAAAAAACAATACAAGGATTTAGAAGTACTGGAATATGAAGAACCTACCAAAAAACAATTATTGGAAGAACTTAAAGAGGCTGTTACCCAACTGACCCTTATTGAAAAAGGGAAATTAAAATCCCGCCCTGCTAAAGCCTTGCTGAATGAGTTATAAAGTTGATACCATCCTTCTTTTTACTACACCTTTTATTAGCAGCACTATATTTACCGGACGCAGTCCTGCAGCCATTTTAGATTTAAATGTCCTGCGGAACACTTAAACTAGCGAGGGGAAAAGGAGTAGATGAGTTTGATTTTTTGACACATTACCTGGAATAAGT
>CAXUMK010000024.1:35327-37147 GCA_964251885.1 uncultured Segetibacter sp.
GGCTGTCCACGCTTCGGACGCTACCCTTCAGTTGCAGGTGATAACAACATGCAACGGCACACGCTGCAACACCAACACAGGCAAAAAGCTATACTTGTTTGTAGAAGGCAACACGAACTTTTCAAAACTCAAATAAAAATTACTTAGATATGCGGAATTCCTTTTTTTTAATTTTAGTGTTTATCTTCTTAATAAATAGTTGCAAAAAAGACAATGCTACATCGAGTGACTCTTCGGGATTGATAATAGGAAAATGGTTTGTAATTAATCATGTTACTCAATATTATACCAACGATACATTATCTTCTACATCTACACAACAACCTTACTCTCAGGATTATGTAGAATTTAGAAACGATGGTTCATTTGCAACTTTTGAAAATGGAGGTGGACCGTTTATAAGTATATATAAAGTTGAAAGTGACAGTATTATCTTTGAGAATACAAGAAAGGCAAAAATTAAAACCTTAACAAAAAGTGACTTAAGTTACTATTTTACGGAGAAAGTCAGTTCTAATCAATATAGTGTGAACACATGGAATTTTATAAAAAGATGAACTGGAACGATTCTTATGGTTTTTTACTTTGGGCAGGAGCGCTACCTACAACATTAAGTGGAGTAGACGAAAAGCCCTAAAATTAAGCCCCGTTGCCGCTGCGGTAGCGGGGCTTTTTGTTCTACTCCCTGCTTACCCAAGCGTTATCTGCTATAGGGTACAAAGCAGACTATTTCTTACTTTAACTACTTTTAAGATCATGAAATCTGTTTTTAAAAGGTTTGCTAACAGCAAGCAAGTTACAAAAGTTTCCGGCTTTGCCGGTTCGATTCAACAAGAGTATTGCCAATAGTGAGGCTGGACAGCCTGTCCCACTTTTTCTGCGGAATTGGAGCAATCGGCAGCATATCGCTATTCAACCTAGTTCGGGCTTAACGTTTGCTACTTGGCTTTTTGTTTTATCTTCATCAAAAGTTTTTCAATTGAACTTCGGTTGCCAAGCGGGGGCTTTCAACTTCCCTACCATCTGCAATACTTTTTCGTTGGTGGCAATATTCCGCTTTAAACTCATTAGACTAATCAAAAAAGTTGAATATCTTATTAGATAAAATTTGTATCTTAGCACAATTATGGAAAAGCAAAACATAGACAAAAAGCAAGTCTTAAAGTCAGTTACCAAAATGATTGCTGACAAGGAAGTCGTGCGGTCATATATTCAAGGGAAAACTTCAATTCAAACATTGACAAAAAAAGGTATCAAGTTTGCAAAGCCATTATAATTATGTTTTTGACAACATAACAAATACCTACAACTTCACTACAAAGAATAGCATTCTATATCGGATTGCGTTTATAATAGATGAAACTTTTTCAACAATTTCAGGAGAAGAAATTCCAAATATATTTCAGTTAGTTATTGAAAAAGCAACTGATGAAATTGAACCTTATGATGCGAAGGTCTCAAAGACAATTGAGAATATTGTTGAGAGATTTTTTCATAGAGTAGAAAACTCTTTAGTTTATGTCTGCTATGACAATGATGAAAAAGAAAAACAAAGACACAGGATCTTTGATAGATGGTATAGGAAATCTGAGTATAGGGACGTTGTTGTAAAAATTGATAATATCATAAATATCAGGATTGACGACTTAAATGTTCAGAAGCTCTATACCTCATTTATGTTTCACCGAAACAATCCAAACTATAACAGGCTAATTGAAATTTACAATCAAATTGAAGACGCCTTAAATAACAAATAATACTGCCACCAACAAATAAGGCTTCGTCGGGTGCGCAGCACCAACGATGAAGCCAATGTTGTA
>CAXUMK010000025.1:0-14116 GCA_964251885.1 uncultured Segetibacter sp.
AGGTGTGTCTCGGAATATTCACAGTACTCAGCAGTCGCACAATGGTTGCAGGAAAATTTGGCGTCTTTGAATGGCTTGCCGAACTGCATCAATTAACTGGGATGTTGCTGCTGCTAAACTTTGTTGCTATTGTATATATAGCCGGAAAAAGGAAGGCTGTGTCTTAGAATACTGCAAGGCATAAAAAGGTAAGAAGAAGTTTTTTTGAACCCAGCCCAATTACTACTATGAGTCATCGTTGCGTCGCACACTTGTACTTTTGTTTATTATTCGGCAATGCTATACTTGTCCCGTTTACTACCAACTGTCATTATCTAATGAAAAAAATCTCTTTGTAAGATTTGAGAACTGTGTATTTCGTTTCAATATCATTCCTGGCAGATTTCATTCCATTCCCGCCAGCTTCATTCCCACTTTTCAGGTTTGTTTTTTCTCCCTCTTGTAGTTGTGCAACAGTGACCTTTTGTTTTAGGCAGTTGTATTCCAGCGCTGTGAGTCCTCAATTTAATATGAAATTGATTATCGGAAAATATTCATCAGGGCGAAAGTTATTAAGTTTTAGCTGTTCTCGATAGTTATCTGGTGGACTTAATCTACGTTTGTGTCCAATCTTATATTGTTGTATAAATTGACTATAATCACCAGTAGCTGATTCAGAACCAACTTCTATTTTTGTTGAATCAATTTTGATATTTCCGATTAATTGTATCTTTTTATTTGATGACTTTATACAACTGTCACTTAAATAATCAAAATCTAATCCAACAAAATATCCTTTAGTATCTACTGTACTCTCAATTTTTCTTCCAAATATTCTCTTTAATTTAATTGTTGCAAGGCTTGGATTCAGTGTGTCTATATAATCTGTAAAACATATTCCATACGAGACACCATCTTCATCTTTGGAAATGTTCATGACTATTCCTGCGACAATTTTTCCGCTATCAATTTTAAAAGCCAAACAGTCACCTTTCTTATAAGTTACTTCATTTGGATTAATAGGAAAACTTTTTCTTTGGTCTTCATTGTCGGTCTCGCAACTGCTAATAAAAAAGATAAATGCAAGTAAATATTTTAGCATAAGATTTTAAAGTTGCGAAACAATTGCCGCGAACGAAAAGGATTGCATTTGGTGGGAGAATTGAAAACCTTCCGCCTGACAACCGAAGTTCAATTGAAAAACTTTTGATGAAGATAACAAAAAGCCAATTAGCAAACGTTAAGCCCGGTATTTAGCTCCCTTTAGGGCGGGGGGTCTTGGGTGTATGAGCTCCCATGAAAAGATACGGTACAAGGGAGTGACACAACCGGAGCAGAAGAAAGAACAAATGCTTGTCCCAAAAAAATTTATAAGTTCATGACATTAGGTAAATATTCTACTACAACGCCGCTCCTTCTCCTTCAGCAGAAGGAGTTGCAGGATGAGCTACTTTCACCTCGGGCATAATCAACTTAAAGCACCTTCTCATCATTTCAACTTTATATTCTTCCGTGGTTTCGGCAGGCTCGCCATCTATGTGAAAGGGAGCATGCTTCAGGTTGCGAATGGTAATGGAGGGTGTTTGAAAATATAAGATATTCTTTTGCGACATATCGTCTACCAGTTGCTGCAGTTGGTTATTGCCTCTTATCTGCCGCAGGATGGCAAATGGCAGTTTTGCTTTGTTCATTTTTTGAACGATAACAATATCAAGCAAACCATCATCGAGATTTGCCCTGGGAGCAATGGTAAAATGATTTCCAAACTGGTTGCTGTTGGCGATGCTTATAAAAAATGCATCAGTATAAAATGAAAAATTTTCGAGCACAACTTCAAACTGGTATGGATGCGCTTTAAAATACTGATACAGGCTTTGCTGCGTGTAAGTAAGTAAACCACGGGATGCTTTATGGGCAAAGTCATGTGCTACCTGTGCATCAAAACCAAGCCCGCTGAGCATACAACTAAAATGTCCGTTAATTTTAAAAGCGTCTACATAGCCTGTATTGCCTTTAAAAACGAGGTCAAGAGCACGTGCAGGATTTTTTGGAATACCTGCGCCAAAAGCCAGTCCATTGCCACTACCTAATGGCAGAATGCCAAAATTTATACCGGTTGAATGCAGTGCAGAGACTACCCGGTTTACAGTTCCATCTCCGCCAGCCATCACTATATCTGTTATACTGTCCTTTTCAATTTTATCGATCAAATACTCATAATCGCCGGCGCTGTTGGTATAACAAATTTCATGATCAATTGACTTAGCTTCTGTTTTCTGCTTTATTAAAGTTTCTAAGCCTTCTTTCTTTCCTGTACCCGACACGGGATTAATTAAGTAAACTATTTTTCGTGGCATCGCGATCTTTGGTTTAGTTCCATTCTATCTTACATAACATTATTCTTCTTACCCTTATGCCTGCTGCAAGCTTAGGATCTGCGGGCAAAGACACAGTATAAATGAAAACAGGCTGTTTCTTTTCTTTCATTTCCTGCAGTGCAGATGCATTCATCGACACAGAGCCCGACTGCTTAAGAAGTTCAATGGTCTTTATATTTCTTTCCTTAGCATCAACCATATAAAATGTCCTCTTCCAGCCTTTATCTGCATTCTCACTTTTATAAATGATAGTGATGGAGTCGGTGTTTTTAAATTCTTTGGCTTTTATATAAGCTGCTGCATTTTCCTGCTCTGTCATTCCTTTAAAAATAACATGTTTGTTATACAGAACGATAAAGCTATCGGCAGCATTTACCTTTACTGTACTTAGCGCAAGAAATGCAAATACGCACATATACATCTTCATCATACCCGTTTATTTTAAAAAGATGGCGAAGTTCAAATCTTTAGTGAGTAACAAAAATTTATACGAAAATATTACCAATGGATTAACGCACTTGCCCAGGTGAAGCCGCTTCCAAAGGCGGCAAGACAAACCAGGTCACCCTTTTTAATTTTACCTTCCTGCCATGCCTCACATAAAGCGATGGGAATACTTCCGGCAGTTGTATTGCCATATCGCTGTATGTTGTTATACACCTTTTCGGGCGACAGCCTGAGCATCTTTTGCACCATCTGGCTGATGCGAAGATTAGCCTGGTGCGGAATAAGCATATCAATGTCTGCTGCCTGTAATCCGTTTGCATTTAAAGCCTCCATAATTACTTCGGGAAATTTTTCGATGGCTTTTTTAAAAACAGCCTGTCCATCCATGTTGGGAAAATTCTGTTCTTTATCTATCATGGCATGGGTCATAAAAGCCTTGCCCATATCGTCGTTGTCAAAATCTGCAAAATGCCCCCAGTGATTTCCATGTGTTCCGGGATTATGCATGCTTAGCACATCTGCACCTGAGCCGTCACTATGCAAATGAGTGCTTAGTATACCTCTGCCTTTTTCTTCTGTTGGCTGCAGCACAACTGCACCTGCTCCGTCACCAAAAATGACACTTACATTTCTTCCTCTTGTACTAAAATCGAGGCCGAAGGAATGTTTCTCGCTGCCTATAACCAGTATGTTTTTATACATCCCCGATCTTATAAACTGATCAGCTACGCTAATGGCATAGATGAAACCGCTGCACTGATTGCGGATGTCCAACGCACCTATCTCTTTCATCTTCATTTCGCGCTGTACCAGCACGCCGCAACCGGGAAAATAATAATCGGGGCTTAATGTAGCAAAAATGATAAAGTCAATATCCTGCGGAGTAATGCCTGCTCTTTCGATAGCCATTTTAGCAGCTTCGATGCCCATTGTAGCTGTAGTTTGACCAAGACGGTCGGCGTATCTTCTTTCGCGTATGCCGGTTCTTTCCTGTATCCATTCATCACTCGTGTCCATGTATTTGGTAAGGTCGTGATTGGTAAAAACATTTTCAGGCACATACATCCCTATACCGGCAATAGCGCTTTGTGGCATAACAGTCGTTTAAGAAGTCAAAGTAAAGAAATTTACAATAGAGGATAGTAAATATTCGGGAGGGCTAATGATTTCTTTTAGGGATACTAGTCTTGCAGGGTTTGCAGCTATACTTCACGCAGGGTCATTATGCATTGCTGAAAATTGAACAAAGCGTACAAGAGTGCGACCCCGCCGAAAAAGCGGGGCAGGCAGCAACGTAAGCCTTATAGTAGTAATACAGTTCGGCTCCGAGAAAAACCAGTGCACATTTTTATGCAGTGCGAAGTAATGTTTAATGTATTTGTTGGAGCCGGGCTTTTATGCTGCTATGATTCATTGTTGCGTCGCACACTTGTACATTGTGTTCATTATGCAGCAAAGCACTATCTTATCCAGCGAGCAGTATAAATTAATAAGGCTGTATTAATACATCAGTTGGAATATTCAGCTTCTCATGTAGTTGCCGTATCATGTAAAGCGACAACTTTCTTTTCTTATTCAAAATTTCACTTGCCCTGCTTTTTAGTCCTACAACGTTTGCAAGGTCTGCCTGATTATAACCCATTTGTTCCATTCTAAATTTTATAGCTTCTATTGGGTCTGGAAGTTCAATGGGAAAATTTTCGTCTTCATACTTTTCAATCAGAATACCTAAAATTTCAAGTTCGTCTCCTTGTGCAGAACCTTTCTTTGCATCAAAAATTGCTTCAAGTCTTTCCAGAGCCTGGTTATAATCTTTTTTAGTTCTTATTGGTTTTACTGTCATTTTTAAATTTTTGTTGCGTCGATCTTATCATACTCTGCATGTGTCCCTATAAATCTAATCCATATCATTTGATAGTCATAATTAACCTTTACTATAAGCCGGTAGTGATTTCCTTTAATATTGAAAACAATTCTGTTACCAACCAGAAAACTTGCAGTAGGATATTCCTTTTTTATTGTTTGGGTGTCTGTCCATTGTGCCTTGCTTGCCTCTTGATACCACGCCTTCAATTGTTGTTCGCAATCAGAATGTTCCTCCCAAAATTCGCGAAGTATCTTTTTGCAATTACCCTCAATTATTATTTTTATTAAAGGTAATCGAAGTTTCGAAAAGGGATATTTTACTTTGTTTTACTATTACAACTTTAGTTGTAATACAGAATGGCATATCTCCTTTTGCACTCATCCCGATCTTAAGCTTCGCAAAATCAATCCTCACCCTCCATCCCTCTTTTTAAGTACACTTTGCATTGCTGCAAGCTACCCTTTGCACTAATATTTTTCGCAATTATACATGTATTGTACTCTTAATAAAAAGAGAACACCACACCAATTTGAATTAATAAGAAACTTTTATTATCTTTTTTGTTCAAACAATCACCATGAAAAAACTGATTTTAGTTATACTTTGTACAGTAATTATAACCTCATTTTCAAAAGCCCAGCCTTCATCTAAGGACAGTTTATTTATTGCAGACAGCATATCGAAAGCCAGATCAAAGGCATTCAGAGATTCGGCAGAGAAAGCTTTTACTTCAAAAGCCATTTATCCTCTTATTAAAAGCAGTAAGTTTTCGGGTGTTATTCCGGTTAGCAATACCGATGAGAAGCCTGACATAAATCAGCAGTATAAATTACTGATGGAAGTAACGACCGGCATCAAAGACTCTGTTGCGGCAAAAGATATAAACGAAGCAATTGCCGAAGTGGGAAGATTAATTAATATTCACATTGCTGCAGGAATACCAAAAAAGAATATTACTGTAGTTGTAGTAGCACACGGCGGTGTTTTAAAAGCTTTTTATAACGACGCTGTTTACAAAGAAAAGTACAGGATTGATAATCCGAATATTCCTGTCTTCAATGAACTTTTAGGGGCAGGGGTTAAGTTTATTGCATGCGGACAGGCGATGTCTTTTTTAAACATCAGCAAAGAACAACTGCTTCCCTGGATGAAAATCTCATTGTCAGCACAAACCGTTCTCACCGATTACCAGATTAGAGGTTATATTCTTAAAAAGATTGAGACAGATTAGAGAATTAACCAAAATTGTAACTACTCTCAAATCAGCGCCTTGAAATTTTCAAAACTATTTTTATTGTGTATTATAGCTGCGGCTACGCTTTGTTTTGCTGTAATATCATGCAATACAAATTCTGAAAAAGCATCATCAGCCACTGCCATGAGAGGAGATAGTGCAGAATGGAAAGCGCCGGATGAAACTACCATTCCAAAGACACCGGAAGGGGAACTGATTAAATATGGCAAAGAACTGATCGTACATACATCCCGGTACTTGGGCCCGAAAGGAACAGTGGCGTCTTTGACTAACGGAATGAATTGCCAGAACTGTCATTTGAATGCAGGACAGCAGTTGTACGCAAACTCTTTTTCAATGGTAGCATCAACTTATCCAAAATTTAGTCCGCGAAGCGGAAAGCCACAATCGGTAGAAGGCAGGGTGAATGATTGCATGGAAAGAAGCCTGAACGGAAAAAAGTTAGATACTGCAGGTAAAGAAATGCAGGCAATGGTTGCTTATATAAAATGGGTTGGAAGTAATGTGCCGCAAGGTTCTAAGCAGGCTTTGGCAGGCACGCAAAAACTTGCATTTCCCGAAAGAAAGGCGGATACGGCAAAAGGCAAAATTGTATACACGGGCAAATGCATGAGTTGCCATGGCGAAAATGGCGAAGGTGTGCTGGCTGCCGACTCGTCTTTGTACACTTATCCGCCTTTGTGGGGCAGGCACAGCTATAATGTAAGCGCCGGTATTTTTATGCTTTCGAAGATGGCGGGTTTTATAAAAAACAACATGCCTCTCGGAGCCACATACAAAAACCCTCAACTAACTGAAGAAGAAGCATGGGACATTGCAGCATTTATCAATTCACAGCCCAGAAGCAATAAGACTTTCAACCATGACTGGCCTGATATTTCAAAGAAACCGGCGGATTATCCTTTTGGACCTTACAGCGATACTTTTAATCAAGCGCAGCACAAGTATGGCCCTCTCAAACCTATTGCTGCAATTAAAACAAGGTGAAGATGTAGATATATTTCCATAGAGGCAAAGGTTAAGAAACAAAGAAGGTTAATTTGTATTTTTACAAAAAGAGTATATGAAACAAGTTGTACTGATAGATACTGATACAGAAATTGGCAAAAGCGTAGCTGGATTGTTAGGGGTATTAGCATATAATAATAGCAGTATTACTTTTCTGACAGAGAAAGAAACAGAAGAAAAGGAGGATGCGGTAATGGCCGAAATGATAAAATATGGAATTGAAAGTGGTAAGGGTGATAAGAATGAATTGTTTGATTATTTAGATATTAAACAATGATCGTAGAAAGCTTAAATAAAAAACAGATTGCTTCATTCCTGCAATTTCTTCCATTCACCTTGTTTGTATCATTCTGTCTTTGTTTCTCTAAATTTGTATAACAACAGCGACGATATGACTTACATTAGAATAGATACAAAATCAAAGCAAGCAAAAAAATTTGTTGAATTGATTGAAACAATGCCCTTTGCTGAAATTCTTACAGATCCAAATGCTGCAACAAAAAAAGCAATGGAAAATGCTAAGAAAGGAAAAAACAGAAAGCATAATAATGCTTCTGAGCTGATTACCTTTTTAAACAAGTAGTGTGTTTACATACTACTACCCAGTTTGGTTATTAATTTGGCTCCAGAACGATACTACCAAAACTATTACTCTCTCGAGAACTGGCACTCATTCAGATTTATTTTAGGCGTACAATCCATCGGTAATACATAAAAAGCATGGATGAAGCCAGTAGTACTACAGTTCAGGTAAAGAACCCAAAGTAATACGTTTGGCTTGCTGCCATTGCAAACAGTAAAGATATTTACCAATACTTTCCATAATACTTTTTTTAAAAAGTATATGCCTTATTCTTAGTTTTGATTTTATGTGGATTATTTGTATGAAAGAATGGCGGCAGTTTTTTAGCAGCCTGACGGGCTATATAGCTATCATCCTTTTCCTGTTGCTGATGGGATTGTTTTTATTTGTATTTCCAGACTCAAGTATTCTTGACTTTGGCTATGCAACTTTGGATAACTTCTTTAATCTCGCTCCTTACATCATGCTTTTTCTGGTTCCTACTATTACCATGCGAAGCATTGCAGATGAATACAAAAGCGGCACTTTTGAGATTTTAAAAACCTTGCCTTTAAGTGCTTCTAAAATCGTTTGGGGCAAATATTTCGGCTGCCTTCTGGTAGTTGCCATGGCTTTAATTCCCACCATTATTTATGCAATCAGCATTCAACAGTTAAGCGCAAAAGGCGACATCGATATAGGCGGTACAACCGGCAGTTATATTGGTTTGCTGTTGCTTGCAGCGGTGTATACTTCGGTTGGTATTTGCACCAGCAGCTTTACCAACAATACAGTCGTTGCTTTTATATTGGCAGCTTTTATTTGTTTTTTGTTGTACAGTGGTTTTACTGCTGTAAGTAAACTTCCGCTGTTTGCTAATGGAGCTGACTATTATATTCAAATGCTGGGAATTGATTTTCATTACAGAAGCATCAGCCGTGGCGTGATTGATACGAGAGATGTGGTGTATTTTTTATCGGTAATTGTTTTGTTTTTATTGATCACGCAAAGAAACCTTGTAAGAAGGTAAATACTTGTATGCTTCAAAAAAAAGTACTATGAAAAAAAATAAAGGTCCCCAATTTTTAGAATACGTTATCCCAATTATTCAAGTATTAAAGGAAAATGGTGGTTCAGGAAATGCTTCAGAAATTGTTGATAAAGTAATAGAAAAATTAAAACTATCAGATCAGGCAGTAAATGAAACATCAGGTTCAGGTCAATCTATAGTTAAGAATAGAATTCAGTGGGCAAGATTTTATTTAGCCAAAGCGGGTTTAATTGATACAGAAAAACGGGGTGAATGGCAATTGACACAAGAGGGTTTTGATGCTAAATTAAATCACGAGCAGGTTTATGATCTCTTTAGGACGGTTCATAAAAAATTTGAAGTTTCACCGAAGAAAACCGAAAGTTCTAAAGAAGAAGATATTGATGATCAGATAGTAGAAGATGAAGAACATTCAGTGGTCTTACTTAACATTCTTAAAGGTTTAAAACCAGATGGCTTTGAAAAGATTTGTAAAAGACTGCTAACTGAAATAAAAATTCATGATATAATTATAACTGGAAAAAGCGGGGATCAGGGAATTGATGGAAGTGGATTAATAAAGTTAAATGACGTTGTAAATTTCAATATTGTTTTCCAATGCAAAAGATGTAAAGAAGCCGTATCCCCACATCATGTAAGGGATTTTAGAGGTGCGATGCAAGGTAGAGCTGATAAAGGCTTAATTATAACAACAGGTAGATTTACTCAAGAAGCTAAAAAGGAAGCAAGTCGCGATGGCGTTCCGCCAATCGAACTTATCGATGGAGAAAAATTAGTTTCTTTATTTGAGAAATATCAATTAGGATTGAAGCCAGTGACCAAATATGAAATTATTGCTGAGTTTTTCAAAAATTTCGACTAAGTATTGGCTGCGAAGAAATTCGTTCTTTGTATATAGACAACGAATGTTAACAATGCAGAACAATAGCACAAAGCTTAATATTGTTATAGCAGATCGTTTTATTTCTCAGACGATAAAACATAACAGCTAATCTTACTAGCAAGAAGATAAGTGGTTTTTGTTGACCTGTCGAATCGTCGAGGTTTAACTAAGATGATGTGTTAATAAAAAAGCTAATCATAATGTAATGTATGGCCTCCTTTTATCTGTGATAAGGATTGAGGAAGTTCGCTGAATAAAGGGCTGAAAAGTACAAGAGGACGCTAGGATGTTTAATTGAAAACCATCAGCTTGGTTCAAAAAGAACTGAAACAAAATGAATTTGACTGAAAAAATATTGAAGAATAAACTTTGGTGGCTGTGGCTTTCATTGCTTTTTGTTGCTGTCGTTTACCTTGCTTCATTAACACATTTCAGAATTGACCTGACCAAAGAAAAACGCTTTTCGTTAAGCAATTCTACCAAGAAAGTATTGAAAGAACTGGACGAGCCGGTAACCATTGATATCTACCTGACTGGTGACCTGAGCGCCGGGTTTAAAAAACTAAGCGTTGCAAGTGATGAACTTCTGAGCGAGTTTAAAGAATATGCAAAGGGCAACCTGCAGTATCGTTTTGTAAAGCCAGGTGAAGGACTGCCCGACAGCCTGCGATACCAGGTATATGACAGCCTGGTGAAAATGGGAATAAAACCTTTTAATAACCAGGTAACGGCAAAAGAAGGTGAAGAAAAAACGGAGAGGCTGATTTTTCCTGCGGCTATGGTAATGTATGGTGGTCATCAGATACCTGTTGACCTAAGCAGCGGCAAAAGCGGCCTCGATGAAGAGAGTTCACTTAACTACAGTGAAGCGTTGCTTGAGTTTAAGTTTGCAGATGCAATAGATAAGCTGACACGCAAAGAGTTTCCGATTGTAGCTTATGCCGCGGGTAATGGTGAACCGCTGCCTCCGAACGAAAAGATTAAAGACCTGTTTGTTACGATGAGCAAGAATTACCGCTTTGGCGTGATAGACATAAAAACCGGCAGGCTTGATGCTGATACAGTAAACGCCTTGCTGATTGTAAAACCGGCAGAAACTTTTACCGAAGCGGAGAAGCTGAAAATAGACCAGTATGTAGTGCATGGCGGAAAGGTGATTTGGTTTATAGACAAGCTGTATGCTGAGATGGACAGTTTGCTGCGGGTGCAGGCTGACTTTGTCGCTTTTGATAAAAATCTGAACCTTGACGACATTTTGTTTAAATACGGCGTTAGAATAAACGGAGACCTGCTACAGGATTTAAACTGCGCAAAGCAGCCTTTGGTTGTTGGGCAGGCGGGCAACCAGCCTCAGATACAAAGACTACCTTTTCCCTACTATCCCTTGTTAAGTTCGCCGTCTGCAAACCCCATAGCTAAAAACCTGGATGATGTGCTGAGCATATTTCCTTCATCAATTGATACAGTGAAAGCGCCGGGAATAAAAAAGACGATACTGCTTGCAAGCGATACGAACAGCCGCACATTGAGCACCCCGGCAATAGTTAGCCTGCAGTCGGTGAAGAATGAAGAAGATTTGAGGCACTTCACAAAAAGTTATGTTCCCGTTGCCGTGTTGCTCGAGGGTAAGTTTACATCTTTATTTGCCAACAGGCTTACTAATGAGCTAAGAGATTCTCTGTCGATGTTTACCGCCAAACCTTTTTTGCCGGCAGCAGAGAAAGAGGGAAAGCAGATCGTAGTGAGTGATGGCGACATCGTAACCAATGTGGTAACAGAAACTGAAGGAGCCTACCCGATGGGAAAGCAGCAGTACGAAAACTACCAGTTTGCCAATAAGGAGTTTTTGATGAATGCCGTTGATTATCTCGTTAATCCCAATGGTGTGTTGGAAAGCAGGAGCAAAGATTTTACCCTTCGTCTTTTAGATAAGCAAAAAATACTTACGCAAAAAACAATGTGGCAAACGATCAATATTGCTTTGCCAATTTTGCTTGTAGTGCTGTTTGGATGGTTGTATCAGGTAAAGAGGAAAAGAGATTTTGCAACGTAGGAACGGCGTAGGAACAGGCCGAGGCCTCTTCCTACAAACCCGCGGCTTGTTCCTGCCGTTTTACCTGTATTTTTGCTGCATACACAATGTCAGCTAATCAAATCACATATCTCACCTTTGCAATTGTATTAGTTGTTGCATTAGTCATTGACCTGGGATTGTTAAGCAAAAAAAATAAAGCGATCACTATTAAAGCGGCTTTATTGCAAACAGCCTTCTGGGTTACTTTATCACTTGCTTTCTTCGCCTTTCTCTGGCTTGAAAAAAGCAGCATGATTGCCACTAAATATATCACCGCCTACCTGATGGAATGGAGCCTCAGCATTGATAATATTTTCGTTTTCATACTTATCTTTTCATTTTTCAAGGTTAAAGAATCCGATGCAGGCAGAGCCTTGCTCATTGGTATTTTGCTTGCCATCGTTTTCAGAATTTTGTTTATCGCCTTAGGTGTGCAATTGATCGATCGCTTTCACTGGATCATGTATTTATTCGGCGCTTTTCTTCTATATACGGGTTTTAAACTTTTCTTTCAGAAAGAGGAGGAAGAATATAATCCTGCCAACAGTAAGGTCTATGTATTTATGCAGAAATTCTTTCGTTTAACCGACGTTGAGCCGCAGGGTCGGTTTATAATTAGCATAGACAGAAAGACTTTTTTTACTGCACTTAGTATAGTTGTCGTAATGCTTGCGGCAACCGATCTTGTCTTTGCGCTTGATAGTATTCCTACAGTCGTTTCACTTGTCAGGGAAAGTCCCGATGTTCCTTTCTCTTCTGACGATATCCTGGTTATTTATTCCTCAAACATCTTTGCCGTATTAGGATTGCGCAGCCTATTCTTTTTACTCAGAGGTGCAGTTGATAAGTTCGATTACCTGCAGCAGGGTATTGCTGTAGTGCTGGTTTTTATCGGTGCAAAAATGTTGCTCGAATTTTTCGACATCCATATTTCCATTTACATTTCGTTACTGGTTATTGTAGTTTGCCTTGCTGCTGCCATCCTTTTTTCGCTTTACAAAAGCAGGAAGAGCAGCATTACGCGGATTGAAAACAACACTCTATAACATTCATTATTTATATTTTCCTCTTGCCTTATACAATAAAAGATATTTCTGAAATTATAGGTGAAGAGTCAATTATTGCCAACTCTTCTCTGGTGATCGACAATCTGCTTATCGACAGTCGCCGCCTTGTTTTTGCTGAAGCCACTTTATTTTTTGCCTTATATAGTTCCAGAAGAAATGGAGAAGCTTTTATAGAAGAATTATATAAAGCTGGTGTAAAAAGCTTTGTTGTTACTAAAAGCTTTAACCCTTCCGATTTTCCCGAAGCCAATTTTTTATTTGTAGATGATCCATTAAGAGCATTGCAAAAGCTGGCAGCTTTTCACAGGAAGCAATTTCAAATACCGGTCATTGGCATTACAGGCAGCAACGGAAAAACGATTGTAAAAGAATGGTTGTACCAGTTGCTGAACGATGACCATAACATTGTAAGAAGCCCTAAAAGTTATAACTCGCAAATAGGCGTTGCGCTAAGCGTTTGGCAAATGAATGAAGCAAATACGCTTGCCATTTTTGAAGCCGGTATTTCAGAAGTTGGCGAGATGGATTTTCTCGAAAGTATCATTCAGCCAACCATTGGGATACTTACAAACGTTGGCGCTGCACACAGCGCAGGCTTCGTCAACAAAGAACAAAAGGTATACGAGAAGTTGAAGTTGTTTAAAAACGCTGATCCCATCATTTCCAACAACCAGGATATTGTTATCAATTTGGTAATTTCTGCAGGAGAAAAAGAGAAATTTTTTATTTGGGGAAATGCAGATGCAGACCTAAAAATTATTAGCATTGATAAATTGCAAAATAAGAGTAAGATAACAGCAAAGTATGGTGGAACTACTGTTTCTATTAGCATTCCCTTTACCGATAATGCCTCTGTTGAAAATGCCATTACATGCTGGTCTGTACTGTTATACCTAAAAATAGATGACAGGGTTATTGAAAAGCGGATGCAGCAACTGCAATCGGTTGAAATGCGCTTGCAGTTGAAGAAAGGAATCAATAACTGTTCGATAATAAACGACAGCTACAGCAACGATTTAAGCAGTCTGAGAATGGCGCTCGATTTTCTGCATCAGCAATCGGGCAATCAATCCACAACTGTTATTCTTTCTGACCTTGGCGAAACTTCCAGTTCAGACGAACAATATCAAAAAGTATTACAGGCGCTGGTTCAGCATAAGGTAGATAAGTTTATCGGGATAGGACTGCGGTTAAATAGTTTACAGGAATTGTTTAAAGCTGTTATACCTCAAACCTTTTTCTATAATTCAGTAGAAGCCTTCACCCACCAGTTTTTAAATATCCGTTTTCGCGATGAAGTCATTCTGCTGAAAGGCGCAAGGTCTTTTGAGTTTGAGCAGATAAACCTGTTATTCGAGCAAAAGGTTCATCAAACCGTGCTCGAAGTAAATCTTTCTGCAATGGCTCATAACCTGAAAGAATACCAGCGTTACGTGCAACCGGCAACAAAGGTGATGGCAATGGTTAAAGCGTTTAGTTACGGCAGTGGCAGCGCCGAAGTAGCCAGCGTGCCGGCGACCTCGGTGGTCGACGGACTCAAGAGTT
>CAXUMK010000025.1:14126-23950 GCA_964251885.1 uncultured Segetibacter sp.
GCCAGCGTGCTCCAGTTTCACAAAGTGGATTATCTGGCAGTGGCTTATGCTGATGAAGGGGTAGAACTTCGTAAATCAGGCATACAAATGCCGGTGATGGTGATGAACCCGGAAACTATCACCTTTCAATCCGTGGTTGAGTACAATCTTGAACCGGAAATGTATTCTTTCGGTATTCTGAAAGCATTTAATAATTACCTGCAAAACGAAGGATTGCAACAGTTTCCGGTGCATATCAAAATTGACACAGGCATGCACCGTCTGGGGTTTGAAGCGGAAGATATTGAAGACCTGGTTAGTTTTTTAAAAGCAAACCCACGTCTTGCAGTAAAAAGTGTTTTTAGTCATTTGGTGGCAAGCGAAAGTGCTGCGCACGATGACTTTACCCTTCACCAGGTTGACCTTTTTTTACATGCCTGCGATAAAATTAAAAGTGCCACCGGCTACTCTTTCATCAGGCATATCGCAAACTCAGCCGCTATTTTTCGTCACCCTCAGTTGCAGTTCGAGATGGTCAGGTTAGGTATCGGCTTATACGGTGTGGACAGCAGCGCACAACATATTTTATCACTGCAACCTGTCGCCACTTTGCGCTCAACCATTGCCCAGATACGTAAGGTAAAAAAAGGTGAAACAGTTGGCTACAGCCGGAAAGGTTTAGTAAAAAGAGATAGCCTGGTAGCGACAATCAGAATCGGTTATGCAGACGGTTTTAACCGCAGGATGGGAAATGGCGTTGGCCATGTTTTTATAAAAGGCCGCCTAGCACCTGTTATTGGCAGCGTATGTATGGATATGACAATGATAGACATTACGGATATAGAGGGTGCGTTAGAAGGTGACCAGGTCGAAATATTTGGAGCTAACCTTCCCGTAGAGCAGGTAGCCGAATGGTGCGAAACCATCCCTTATGAGATAATGACAAGCGTAAGCCAACGAGTAAAGCGGGAGTATTATGAAGAATAATTTTTGGTCCAGCTTCAGAATGGATTGGCAACATCGTTGTGTCACTCACTGCAACTGCATACTTTCAATTTGACTCTTCAACTCACCACTCACAACTGACCACTCACAGTTCACCTTCCTTATTCCGGATCTTTTGGATTACCCGTAAGTGGGTTAATTGTTCCTTCTTCTTCAAGCGGCTCTTTTGGGTCAAAGAAGCCTTTTAATTCTGTAAGCTGAGGATCAGTTTTGTTTGTTTCTATTCTTTTCTCATCTCTTTGCTGTTTGTGTTCGCCTGTTTCCTGTTTGTCTTCCGTGGGATCTGTTGATAAGCTCATAAGAATGATTTAGATGTTTCAATAACAAAAGTAGGAAATAAAGGTTCAGATAAGCGAGGAATAACCATCATAAAGGCCCCACAATACTTATTGAGAAATTGTTATAGCCTTTATAATTCATCCCTTCCTATAACCTGTTTCCCTATCTTTGACCAAATTTTTTTACTGTGAAATCCCGGAACGTTATTTTTTTAATTCTGCTTATTCTTTTTGTCGATCAGGCTTTGAAGTTCTACATCAAAACACATTATTTTATCGGACATGAAGTGAAAGTTTTGGGAATGAACTGGTGGAGGCTGCACTTTGTGGAGAACGAGGGAATGGCCTGGGGCTGGAAGATGGGTGGGGACTGGGGTAAGGTGGCTCTCACCTTATTTCGCCTCGTTGCCGTAATAGCAGGCGTTTTCATCATCCGCGATTTCATTCGGAAAAGATACCATAGCGGGTTTATTTATTGCAGCGCCCTTATTTTTGCCGGGGCTTTAGGCAATTTAATAGACAGCATGTTTTACGGGCTTATTTTTACCGACAGCGATCCTTACCTGCAGAATATTGCGAAGATGTTTCCAAAGGGTGGTGGATATGCAGGATTTTTACACGGTAAGGTAGTAGATATGCTTTATTTTCCAATCATAAGCGATACACATTATCCTTCCTGGTTCCCTTTCTGGAATGGGGAGGATTTTGAATTCTTCAGACCTGTTTTCAATATCGCTGATGCCTCAATATCTGTAGGTGTAATTGCGATTTTTGTTTTTCAAAACAAGTTTTTCAAAAAATATGAAGAGAAACAGTTAGCTGCTGAAAGCGGAGAGCTAAAGGTGGATGATAATGTGCCTGTAGTATAGATATCACCCGATCTATTTTAATGCTTAATGTCTTCTTTAGCCTCGTTGCCGTGACGTAAAAATTCTCTATAAGTTATAGTTGTCAAGGGATAAGTGAGTGTGTTTTTGACTTGTCGAGTAAAGAATGAAAAGTAGAAGAGTGCGACGCAACGATGCCTCATAGTAGTAATACAGCCCGGTTCAAAAAAATTTTCCTCGCCCTTTTATCCCTTATGCAGTATAAAGAAAAAAAAGGTGGCTTTTACCACCTTTTTTTTCTTTATACTATACCTATCAAGGGATAAATTACTGATTTCGTCATTGCGAGCAGAGCGAAGCAATCTGCTCTATAAATTTTCAACTTGTTTATACTTTAGTAGCGGATTGCTTCGTCGTTCCTCCTCGCAATGGACGAGACTGTAAAATCGTTTTACTATTTAACTACTCACTATTTATCCCTTGACAGTATACCAGCCTCCATTTAAGATTTTTCGTAAGGGAAATTCCTGGCTACTTTACGCATCATTCTTTCCATAACCTGGTTGGCAGAACTTGTTACGTCTTCATTCATTTCTTTATAAAAGCGCCAAAGGAGTTCGCCGTTGGTGCCATTATAAATCTGCATCGTAAGGGAGCCGCTTCCTGTCTTGCCAAAAGCTGGGCCTAATAAAACTGTTTTCACAATGGCTCCGCCTTCGCTGCCGATTCTTTCATAAGAGAAAGTGCATTTTACAACTGCATCTACTCCCAGTATTTTACAAAGAGAATCTTCGGTCACCTCCATCAGTTTGTCATATAGCCCTTTTTGCTTCAGCAATATATTGGTTCTTTCAATATCCTGAAATGTAACCGTGTAATCATTTGCTTTTCGCAACAGGTAAGTGTACATGCCTTGCTGCATACTGGCAGCCATATTTTTCTGGTCTTGTTCGTTGGCATCCTTATCAAAATTCTTTGGAAGCTTTTTATACGAAATAGTAGCCGTAAAAGGCAGGATGGCTACTATTTTATGTTTTACGATTTCGCTTTTAAGGTTGGGTGACGAGTAAACCTGTTTGCTGCCTTCAAATTGTGCAATAGATGCATTGGCAATAACAATAGCCAATAAAAGAGTTAAGATGTGTCTGGGTTTCATTTTTTTAAATTTTTTACAAAAAAAGGCATACAAACTAAAATCTTTAAACCACTCATCACATACACATAATCATGTGAGAAGTAAAAAAGGCAGAATAACCTGCCATTCATATTTTGAGCAAACCAGCTTTATAGCTTTAAACCAAAGGTAAAACTCCAAACGCGGTTTTTACCTTTGTCGCTTGAATTGTTATCGGTGTCTGAGTTGATATTAACGAGGCCATAACCATAATTAGCGCCCAAAATAAATCGTGTAAACTCAAAACCGGCAACACCATTTAAGCCATAGTCAAATCTTTTAAGCTTACCATAACCATAATTCGTTTCCTGCGAGTTAGATGAATTGTTATTATCGTATTGAATATCATCGGCGCTGTATGTATGCACGCCCAGCAGGTAACTATCAACTTTGTTTCTGCCTGTGACGCCCAATGCTACATAAGGACCGGCACCGAGGTAGAAGCTGGCAGTTTGTGTCAGCGCAATTTTGCCTACAAAGTTTAGCGGCACTTCAAGATACATAGGGTTTGAGCTGGCTTTGTAATAAAAGTTATCGCCTTCTTTGCCTACTTGCGTTTTCGCTCCTTTGCCGGTATACAACAACCCGGGTTGAAAAGAAAAGCCGTCTGAAAAAGGAATATCGTAACCAATGCCCACCTGGAAGCTTTTGAAAGTATTTGCCTGGTCGACCCGGCCGTTTGAGGTAACCGAAATATTGGCCAGGTTCAATCCACCTTTTATTATAATATTACCTTCTTTAGTTGTTGATGCCGTCGTTCTTGATTGAGCTATCGCTCCGATCGACATCATTAAGATAGCTGCTGCACTAAATAGTTTTTTCTTCATATTCGTTAGTTTAAAAGTTTGCTTGCACATTACTAATACTATGCCATTTGGGAAGGTTTTTTAAAATTAGCATACATCTTCAACTCGTCTGCAAACTTTCATTATAAATTGTACGCTTGTGTGGAAAAGTTTCTTTTCGTGTTTTTACTATTCACGCCGTTATCAATTCTCTTTTTCCATGTTTTAGTATTTTATTTGGGTAACCGTCAGTTGTATTTTATAGCAACTCCGGTTGTGTCACTCCCTTGTACGGTATCTTTTTATGGCAGCTTTCGAAGCACGTACACAAAAAGCGTAAGTTGGTAAAGTAGAATCAATTATAGCAGAAGGCAGTTATTCTGCTGGTTCAATTCTTGTTAATCACTAAAAGAATAAACCTTACAACAATGGCAGGCAAGAAAACTTTGGTATTAGGAGCTTCAACCAATCCCTCAAGATACAGTTATCTCGCGATGAACAGGCTTTCTGCATACAATCATCCTGTTGTGGCTATCGGTCTAAAAGAAGGTAAAGTTGGAAATGTAATTATTGTAAAAGGTCAGCCAAAATTAGAAGATGTAGATACAATTACTTTATATCTTAACCCCACCAATCAAAAGCCTTATTATGATTATATCTTATCACTCAAACCAAAGCGTATCATCTTCAATCCCGGAACAGAAAATGATGAATTAGAAGAAATGGCCCGCAAAAATGGAATCAAACCAATGCAGGCATGTACGCTTGTAATGTTAGGGACAGGCCAATATTGATTTTGGTTTTAAAAGTGATCTTTTGCATTCGTGAGAATAGTAGTCGTAACGAATGGAACAAGGGGAAGAGAAAGCCAGGCAACTGCTTGAGAGATTTAGACAGTCAGGTAATTGAGTGATTAAAAAATAGATCAATTTCTTTACTTCTCAAATCCCTTCATTACCTGATTACCTGTTTAAAAAGTAATCATAAAATTTTTTGATTTCCTGTTGCTCTGTTTCAATGTATTTTTCAAATATCTTATCACTCACCTGCGCACGTAAAGCAGAGATGCCCGTATCAATCAACCGCAGCCCCGATGTAGTTAGGAAAACATTATCATACTCAAATCCATCCTGGTTTGAAGGGCGGCAAATATCGCGATGTACAAAGCCTGCCTTGTGCAGTTCAGTAAGTTCGTCGGCAAAAACGTCAAACCACAATTCCCGCTTTTCTAATTCATACGCCCGGTAGTCAATGGGGTAAAGCCTCTCCATCACGAGCATTTCAGCCTGCAGGGTTTCGTCGTAATCCAAACGGTTAAATTTTACAACAAGCCCGTTTACCCCATTGGCAAATTTCATTTTTGCAGCTTCTGACCCAATGTCTGAGCGGGTATCGCCGGTAAAAAGTTTAGCCACCTCGGTTTCGCTAAGTGCAATTACCTTATTGTTAGCCCCCGATGAAAGAAGACGTGGATACTTCATAAGTTTAAAATCTGATTTAATTACGCTTCCTTTAACCCTTTTATCCCTCGCGCCTCACTCTTCCCCTATTTCCTCTCCACTCTTGGAATAATTACTTTAAACTGTTCGCCTTCCGCATCATTTATAAATTCGATGTTTGGTTGTTTTTCAAAAGCCCGTTTTATGCCCGAACCTAAACCCCGGTAAGGCAAAATATGCACTGCATAGCTAACTATTAAATTGTTTCTCACAACCGGGTTTCCATATCTCAGTTCTTCTACACTAAGACTATTAGGCAGGCTGCCAGGGCTAATTATTTCCACCCTGTTATCAAATACCAATAACCTGATCGGGGAGTTTTTAATATAGTCGCGGTGTATAAGAGCGTTTTCCAAAAGTTCCTGCAAAGCAACTTCCGATATTTCAAGAATTCCCTGCGAATTAAAGTTTTGACCTTGCTGGGTATGAAGCAAATTACGCCTGAAAAATCCCATTCCTTCTTCATACAAATCCCCGATGGTTCCTGTTAAATCCCTGCTATCCCTGTATTCACTTCCGCCCAGGCTGTTTCCGTAAAAAGAAACAGCCTTTATGCAAAATGCAGGTTTTATATTTTGCGGTTTCTTACCAAAAAACAAGAAACCTGCTAAAGTTATCTTTCCATCTTTTATTACCCGTTTTGCTTTAAGCGCCTCTTGGTAACCCAGTCCTAAATTTTCATATTCAACTTTAAACTCCCTTAAAAAATATTCTTCAAATTTTTCTTTGTTTAAATCCTCAATTCCTGCCTGGGGCACAGGTAATTCATCAGCGAAAAGGTTCTTTCCTTTACTCAACAATCTTAAAATCTCCTCATTACTGGTTACTTTTCGTTTATTAGCCCCGTTTTTAAGAAAAATAATACCGTCTTTGTCTTTATATGGTTTATCAATCCCTTCCTGAACTGTAACCACTATAACCTTTTTTCCTTCCACATCTACCGTTTCTGTTTCTATAAACACAGGGCTTTTTATATGCTCACTTGCAGCATTTACCAATAAATTAGTAAGCCTTCTCAGGTCGTCATTTGTCAGTCCGGCTATTTTCCATGTCTTATCATCTACGCCAATCAATATTCTGCCACCTTTACTGTTGGCAAAGGCAACCATTTCCTGTGCTATGCTAAGCTCATTATGCACATTAACTTTAAACTGAACCGTGCTGGTCTCGCCATTACTTATCAACTCTTTCAGTTCTGTGCTATTCATAATGTATCTTTTGGAGGGTATCAACATTCCTGGTTGCTGTCGAAATGTAGTTTTATTAAAAAGCAGGTCTTTTGATAGTTACAACAACCCTTTCGTTTTCTGTTTCATTTTTTATATCAAAATCAGGGTATAAAAGAAGCGACCTTACAATTCCACTTCCGGCTCCGCGATATTCCAGAACATCAGGAGCTAACGAAGCTAAAATGCTGTTTCGCGATCTTCTCACTCCACGCTTTACCTGTTCTTCCGTAAGGTTATTTGGCAATTTGCCCGGACTAATGATTTCAACCCTGTTTTCAAAAACAAAAATTTTAATAGAATCGTTAATAAAATAATCCCGGTGAATTAGTGCATTTACCAATAGCTCTGTAATTACTATTTCAGGTATTTCAGATTTGCCAAGACTGTTGAAAGACTGACCTGCCTGTAACTTATGCAGCTTCGATAAAATAAAATCGTAACCTCTGCGATACAATTTATCTATTGTTCCATAAATATTTTCGCTGCTTCTATATTCTGTATCTGTAATATCGTTTCCCCAAAACCATATAGCTGTAATAAAGAATTCAGGCGTTAGCTTTTGAAGATTTATTCCAAACATTAATGCGCCTGCTACATTTAATTTTTCGTTAATGCCCAGCCTTAAATTAGAAAGGTATCGGGCTAGGTTTTCTTTGTCAGCAGGTTCTTTGTACTTTTCTTCAAAGAACGATTTGAACTTCTCCCAATCCAAATCGTTCATCGAGCTATGCGGAAGTATTCTTTCTTCTGCATATAAATGACCGCTGCTTTGAAGTAGCCTTGAAATCTCCTCATTACTGGTTACTTTTCTCTTGTTAGCCCCGTTTTTAAGAAAAATAATACCGTCTTTGTCTTTATATGGTTTATCAATCCCTTCCTGAACTGTAACCACTATAACCTTTTTTCCTTCCACATCTACCGTTTCTGTTTCTATAAACACAGGGCTTTTTATATGCTCACTTGCAGCATTTACCAATAAATTAGTAAGCCTTCTCAGGTCGTCATTTGTCAGTCCGGCTATTTTCCATGTCTTATCATCTACGCCAATCAATATTCTGCCACCTTTACTGTTGGCAAAAGCAACCATTTCCTGTGCTATGCTCAGTTCATTGGTCACATTAACTTTAAACTGAACCGTGCTGGTTTCACCGTTACTTATCAACTCTTTCAGTTCTGTGCTATTCATAATGTATCTTTTATGGAGCGAACATTAGCCCTCTATTCATCATCGTTGTGTCACTCACTTGTACCTTGATACTGTTTGCAGCTTTTCCCAAAGCGTATATTATCTCTACCCGGATTATTAGGATTGCCAGAATTTTATACTGGCTTTGCCACGCTTTCCTACAATTTAATGACTGTACCGGTAAAGTAGTAAAAAAATGTAAATTGCGTTAAACAAGTTTTATGGATACGACTTCTGAAGAAATGTTAAGAGAAACAGGCAACTTGGCTGAGGAGAAGCGCAGAAAAGTGCTGGAAAAAATTAAAACCATCGATGAGGCTGAATTACAGGTAATCTATCAATCGCTTTTCTTTGATGAAATTATCGACACTTTTAACCAGTTACCTAAGCCAGCCCGGCCATTAACTAACAAAGAAATAGATGATGCCATATTTAAAAGCAGAAAGAAAAGAGGATTTTACACAAAAAATAGTGAAAAGGAAACCCAAATTAATCATGTAAAGGTTTTCCGTTATTAAGCGAATAAATATCTTCTCCCGGTTCCTTTAAAAAGTCAAAGGCAGGATTATTTGATACAGACCGAAGCCAGGTTTGTTCTTCAGTCATTTCCTCATTTTCTGCATACATAATAATCACTTTTACGTTCCCTTGCTTTAGAAACAACGATGTCCATCCCCAATCTCAATCCCTCAATCACTACATCCGCAATACCTCAATCATTACATCCCTCAATCACTACATCCCGCAATCCCTCAATCCCTCAATCCCCTTCCATCCTTACACATCACTTACCGCCTCTTTAGCTGCTTCAATATCAAAATCTTCTGCGTTCCATTGTTCGTCTTCTTCTATTTCCAGCCACTCTTTCATCTCTTCATGGTTCGGATGGTCGGGGTTGGTCAAAGTATCTTTAAGTTCTTCATAACCCCACGGGCCACCGCAGTCTTCGGGAGGGCATTTGCCACCACCGGCAAGGCAGTCTGCATGTTTGGCTTCAATCTTATCAATTTTTTCAAGCTTTATAATATGTGTCCAGTCATCGCCGAAATCGTAGATATAAACAAATTTCTTACCCTTCCTTTTAAATATGTCAGACAGCTTTATCTCATAACTGTCTTCTATCTCCTCAAATGAATCTTCAGATGGCTCCCCAATAAAGACTTCTGATCGGTATCCTTTTTCAGAGAACTGGTACAGGTGTGTGTCTTGCCAGCCAAACGCCATCTGTATGACGTAGTGAAACCGTGCAAAGCTAAAGTCGCCGGGCACTGTTACCCGCCGCCATACAAGCGGCTCCGAAACGTCAGCAAGTTGAATGTGGAAGGTGAGCAGCATAGGGAAGATGTTTTAATAACAATATTATTAAAAGGAATTCAAATTAGCCCTCTCATTCCGCATTATTATCGACACTTTTTAACCAGTAGTTAAACCAGCCCGGCCAATTAACGGACAAAGAAATAGATGATGCCATATTTTGAAAACAGAAAGGAAAGAGGGTTTTACACAAAAAATAGTGAAAAGGAAACCAGGTTAATTATGTAAAGGTTTTCCGTCGTTAAGAGAATAAATATCTTCTTCAGGCTCCTTCAAAAAGTCAAAGGCAGGATTATTTGATACAGACCGAAGCCAGGTTTGTTCTTCCGTCGTTTCCTCATTTTCTGCATACATAATAATCACTTTTACCTGTTAAATTTCAAAACATTTACTTATTCCCCTCCCATCCCGTTAATAAACGTCTCTATAAAATTTAATATTTTATCCGTTACTCTTTGCACTACTGATTTACGTTCCAGTATTTTCGGTTTTACCTCTAACATATTTACTATATCGTCCGGCAAAGGTTTACGTTCTGTAAAAATATA
>CAXUMK010000025.1:23960-32277 GCA_964251885.1 uncultured Segetibacter sp.
CACCAATTATGTCGCTGAGCTTATTATAAGACAACTTTTCTTCTTTACACAGTTCCTGCAAAGCAGCTTGTTTTTCTTCATTTACATATTCTTCAAAAGCAGTTGGAATTTCATCTGCATCTTCTATGTGTGGCAGGTTTTCATTAATGAATTTTTCTATCAATTCACGTTTGCTTCTTAATTGCAATTCACTTGCAAGCATATCCACAATTTCCTTGCGCACTTTGTCTTGTTGCTCCTTAGTTCCGGCTTTAAGTTTTGCAAGCAGCTTTAGTATATAAACTACATTTATCTCATCCCTGTGTATTAATTCAAGTTCAAAGTCAACATCTTCCAGTATGGATACTTTTTCCGTTTGCGTATTTGTTTTCACTTTATCATACAAGTCGAGATACTTGCTTCGGTAGTCGTTAAACTCCTGTTCATCCATCTTCAGGGTATCATGGTCAAAATCTGAAAAAGTAGTGAGTATATTTTTCAGCCTCATTACTTCACGGAATGCTTTTACAAAGTCAAGTTCTTCCTCTTCACTTGGTAAATCATCTACGCTGTTAATCGTTGGTGCTATCTTATGCAGTTCTTTTACAGCTTCATTAAATTTTTCAACGTAATCCTCGTAAGGCTCCATTATGATGTCTTCAATGGCTTCCTTATTACTAAATAAGGTGATGGCTTCGTCAGTCGCTGCTTTTAAGTTCCTGAAGCATACAATATTTCCCTGTGATTTTTGTTCGTTTAATATTCTGTTTGTTCGTGAATAAGCTTGTATTAATCCGTGATACTTTAGGTTTTTATCAGCATACATTGTATCAGACTCTTACTGTCAAAGCCCGTTAAGAACATATTTACAACAAGCAGCACATCTACCTCTTTGTTCTTCACCCTTTTTGAAATATCCTTATAGTAGTTGTAAAAACTTTCGCTGTCTTTGGTGCTGTACTTTGTTCCAAACATTTTGTTGTAATCGTCAATATACGAGTCAAGCTTATCACGGGTATGTGAACCGTAAGGAGGCAGGTCTGGAGCATCCATCATTGTATTTTCAGGAAAATAGCCATTAGCGTCTTTATCGTCTTCGTTTACTCCATAAGAAAAGATCGTGGCTATTTTAAGATTGTGTTCGCCGACTGTCTTCTTAGTTTTAAAAATGTCATAGTATCTTATCAATGCATCTACACTGCTGGTGCAGAACATCGCTGTAAATTCTCTGTTGTGGGTTTTACGGTTATGGTTGGCAATGATGTAACCAGCAATTTTCTCTAATCTTACCGGCGCTTCCATCAGCTCTGCCTTGTCAATGTCTTCTACCTTTATATCTATGTCTGTTTTGCTGCCTTCTTTGTGCTTGTATTTGCCCACATATTCCACAGAGAACTTTAAAACATTTTCATCCCTGATAGCGTCGGTAATGACATATTTGTGCAGGCACTCATCAAATAGCTCCCGGGTAGTACGCTTCCCGAAAACGTTCTTTACTGCATTGTCTGCAAAGATGGGCGTACCGGTAAAACCAAACATCTGTACATTGTTGAAGAACTTCTTTATTCGTGAATGTGTCTCACCAAACTGGCTGCGGTGGCATTCGTCAAATATAAAAACCATCCTCTTATCTCTTAACAACTCCATCTTTTTAAGATATTGCTGTTTGCTGATAGCGCTGTTTAGTTTTTGAATGGTGGTTACAATTAGTTTGGTTGTCTTTAGTTTGTTGTCTTTGCTTTGATAGGCTCCGCTAAACTGACTTACTAATGTGTTGGTATCATCTGTGCCATCAATACAACCATCGGCAAAGCTGTTGTATTCTTTAATGGTTTGATAATCCAGGTCTTTTCTATCCACTACAAACACTACTTTATGCACCTGCGGCAGTTGCATCAATATTTGGCTTGCTTTAAAGGAAGTCAATGTTTTACCCGAACCCGTCGTATGCCATATATAACCATTCTTCGTACTGATTTTTACCCTTTCAATGATGGCTTCGGTTGCATAATATTGATAAGGACGCAAAACCATCAGCACCTTATCGCTTTCATGTAAAACAATGTATTTTGTTACCATCTTGCTGATATGGCAAGGCTCTAAGAAGGCTGAAGTAAATTGCTCTAACTGCCTGACGGTTTTATTGTCTTTATCGCTCCAGTAAAAGGTTTGTTTAAAAGACTGATGTCGGTTGTTGGCATAGTACTTTGTATTGACCCCGTTGCTGATTACAAAGATTTGTATGAATGTAAACAAACCATGAGACGACGCGTAGGAATGGCGTTGATAGCGGTTGGTTTGGTTAAATGCTTCTTTCAGTTCCAGACCCCGGCGCTTTAGTTCTATTTGTACAATCGGCAGTCCGTTTATTAGCAGGGTTACATCGTACCGGTTTTTATAATTGCCTTCCATCTGTACCTGCCTGGTTACCTGGAACTGGTTTTGACACCAATGCTCCTGGTTTATCAGTTCAAGGTAACCTGCATCGCCGTTGTCTTTTGTGTATAGAATTTTATCTCTTACTATTTTTGCCCGTTCAAATACATTGCCTTTGTTCAGCTTGTTTAATACCTGCGCAAACTCCTTATCGCTTAGCTGAAGGTTGTTGTGTTTTTCTAACTGTGCTTTCAGGTTTTTCAGTAAACCTTCTTCATCTGCAATAGTTACCAATCCATAACCAAGCTGGTTAAGTTGTTTTACTAAATTGTCTTCTAAAACCTGTTCGGGTTGAGTGTTCATTGGTTTACTAAAATTTATTTCCACAGAGGCTCATTGTGCCAATTCTTTTTCATTCCCAAAGCATTTGGATCTACATTGGGATAAGTAGTAAATAACAGGTGCAGTCTTGAAGTGAAATCATTTACAGGCTGTACAACATTCAAAATATACTTCATGCAGCATAAATGAATATAGAGCTTTTCAAATTCCGGCTCTTTAGGCACATCTGCTATCCATAAGGCAGGCGGGTTAGCCATCAGCTTTGGGCGTCCGGGAAGATTTCTGTTCCATAAACGACTATGATGAGCACAGTAATTTCTGATTTGCGCAATAGACTGAAGCCAGCTTGGCAAAAAAGTATGATTGACTGTATGGTATTCACGGGCAATTGTATCTTTAGAACTAACCGTATTTTTTAAGTTGCCATACAATTTAGAGAGGCTTCCAAAGCTGGTAAGCTCAAGTGTTTTCCAGGCAGGTGGAAATCTAAGGTCATCTTTGTGCTTTCTCTTATGTTCTTTTATAAAAGCATCTTTTGAACGTTCCACTTCCTCATCTATTGATGACAATGTTTTTATAAGTGCACTGGTATCGGTAAACAATGCAGTATTTTGAAACCACCAGGCATCAAACTCATGCGAGAGATGGTAAATCAACTTGGTTCGCAGGCTTATTTCTATCTTTTCAATAACGTAAAATAACAGGCCTCTCAGTTCTGTATCAAAATTATATAAGGCTACTGCATCAGTAAAAAGGCTGCCGGTTTTAAAAGTATGCGTTTCTTTGTCTGACTGCATTGGCCACCAGTAACCTGCCAACCTGTAGTAACTTACATGCTGCAATACCAGACTTGCATAAGCTTCATCTTCAATAATTAAACCTCTTTGTTGTAGTAAACCTATTTGTCCGGCAATAGTTAATGGTGTTTTACTAAACATGACAGCAGCTAAAGGATTCGGTAAGTCCAAAAATTATGCGAAAGGGTATAAAAGCAAAAGACACGTCCTGGTACGCTGTTCTAAAGGGAAGCGTGACGTGTACTGTTGGTGCAAACTTACTATTCTTTATTAACTAAAAGTGATAAAAAGAATTAAGGGGAGAGGAAGCTTCATTCTTAAAAAGCATCTCTCTTTATTTTAGCAGCGCTATCTGGCTTACTATGTAAAGGCGGGTTTATTTGCCATAGCTATATAAAAAAATGACCCGCCTGCAGTTCTTATGGTATGCAGTGCGGGTACTGTCGTTGCAAAAATACTTTCTTTTCCTTCACACTTGTAGTTTTGTGGGAACAGACATCTTTTCTTTATTCGGCTCCGGTTGTGTCACTCACTTGTACTTGTATATTTATAGGCTTTTTACCCACTCTAAAGTTGTAGGCAATAACACGCTCTGCAACGGTACGGCAATAAGGAAGACGGCAAGGGCCAAATTTTTTTCTATTAAATATTTTTAATAATATACCACTTTAAAATATTGCTATTTAAGCGATGAGGATATACCATCCAGAAAAGGTGCAAAAATGAAGGATTATATAAAAATCCTTCCGGAATTTGAGATATGTCAAATGATTTTGCTTCTGATAGTAAATCTTTCCAGCTTTTTGTCAATTCCGGATTTCGAGCGATTTCTACTCCATTTTCAATTCTCCATAAATAATAGTCTATCTGACTTTCAAATTTAAGTTCAGTAAAAATGCATCTGGTTACTTCTGGCCAAATTTGTTGAACTAAACTTCGCAACTCTGGTTGGGATATTAATATAAGTAGAGGTTCAAGTATATAAGATATGCGTGGAGATTGAGAACCTTTTTTTTCATCTACATGAAACTGTTGGATTATCGAATCTTCTGCTGAAGTATATATGTCGCTAAAAAGTATATCCGGACTTGCAATTGCCTCAATCGACCGTATAACTACTGAACTTATAACTTGCAAAGCCAAACTTTGCTGATTATACTTTTTATAAAATAAATAAACGGATACAAAAAATGGAATAGCAGCTTCGCCCCAAACAATAGTATCTTTAAAATGTTTTTGAATAACAGAATCAAGATTAGAAAATGGTATTTCATCGTTAACCGTTCCTAAATATGCAAGCATGCCAAGAATGATAGTTGTTCTGTGTTTGAAGATGAATGCATCGGTTAAAACGTTCCCTTTCAAAAAATCGCTTTTGTCTCTTACTTCCTCAAATAAATTCAATAAAGAAGTAATTATGATTTTTTGAGCTAATTCAATTTCTTGCTCATAACTTTTTAGCTTTTTCTTATGTTTTTCAATAAATCTTAAGATAGTGCTAATGTATATTGTCCAAGCCTCAATTATTGCAAAATGATTATTTTGATTAGAATATGAAGTAGTGGCTAAAGAGCACAGTAATGCGGTACTTGTTGTTAAACGCTTAAATTCATTTTCACTTTTTAGGTTTTCCTTTTCTGTTATTCCTAATAATAAGCTTGCAAACTTTTCTTTATCAAGAAACCCAATTCCATCCTGTAAATAAAATTCTAAAAGACTTTTAAAATCATAAACTTCAGAGGGAATAAAATGTTCCCTTACCTTAAAAGCCATTGCCAATATTTCACCTTTTACAATTACTTCAAGCTTGTATTGGGGAAATCCTCTCTTCTCCCAGTCATTATTTTTAATAGTAATTGCATGTTGAACATCTTCGTCAATGTCTCCATTTATAACCAAATAAGATTTATGGTATTCATTAAATTTTATAGATGGATGAGAGCATGGAGTATGAATGAGTTGTAATATTTGGTTCTGTATTTCTTGCCAACCACTCATTTTCAACCTTCCTCCATTAACTCCTTTTAATTGATAAGCATGTGCCATTCCTGTATTGTCTAAAGCAATAATATCCTTTCCCTGTTCCATTGAGCAATGCCTAGTCAAATGAATGACTGTTTTACCCTCTTGCATCAACAAGTAGCAAAAAGGTAATTGATAAGAACGTTCTGAAGATTTAGTCAACCAATTTTCTATTATTCTCTCTATCATTCCATTGTTTTCTTTTAATATCAATTATCTCATCCATTCTGCCTTTGCTTTCCACCGGATGTTCACGCCTTTTTAAAGTAGCAATCATTTTATCTATAAAAGCGGGTCCACCTACAATAGTAGGCAATAATGGCTTTCCATTTTTATCAAACTCAATTTCAATTTTCTCCAGGCTTTTATAAAAGTCTTCAACTGTAAATTCACCTTGGCTTTCAACTATATTTCCTGTTAGCTCCGTAACTTCGTAAATGCTCTTTATTGTCATTTGAATTTGCTGGTTTGCAAACTCTTTTGCTGTTTCAAACAATTGTTCGTAGACCAGAGAAGGAGTTGCTTTTATTTTGTCTATGTCTAATTTGAAAGAGCTTCCAATTTTAACCATTTCCGTTTGTCTTTCTAGGGATTTAGAATACACTTGTTTCAGTTTATTGCCTTCGGGCATAACTCTTTTAGGAATATTACCAAATAATCCTCCTAAGTGATGTTTTTGTGCAAATTCGAAAAAATCCTCTTGAGATTTTATAATATACTTTTCAGCATTTTTAAACTCTGGTACCATAAAGTGAAGTTAGCAACGCATTGTTTATAATTAATAATTTATCTTTAGCTCTTTGGCTCACAGAGTTTATTCCCCAAAACTTAAAAAAATACTCCCACTTACAGCTACCCAAGGGGTTTGAATAGCTAATGTGACATAACGAAGTCAATATGAAATACAAATGCGGGTAATTCAAAACTGCTTCTCATGATCCTGCTCGAGTTCTTAAACTAAAAGATGAACGATTTTTTCTTGATGATTTATTTGCAGTTATAGTAGGCATTACACAAACATCGCCTGCAACAACCCCTTTTTAAATTCTTTTGTTTTCTCTAACTGCTGATTAACCAAATCAATCTTCTTATCTATTCCTGTTAGAAAATCTGCTATTTTTTGTTGTTCCTCTTTTACAGGCAAATGAATTTTGACTTTTGATAAATTGCCTTTTGTAATTCCTAAAACCGAAATACCTGTTGCCATTTTCATCATTTGTACACGAACTCCATAGGATTTCATAAGATAGCTTTTAAAACCAGTTGCTGTAACATTACTGTTATCACGGAGAATGTAAGTATGCAGACCTGCTGTCAATTTTTTATTCTCTAAATTTATAATTTCTATGGCTTTACCTATATCATTATAATCTTCTGAAGCATCTGCTACAATTAAATCTCCTTGTTTACAATAATTTTCTTCCGGTATTTTGTCTACATCTATATCCTCATTTAAAAAAGGAACTAATTCTTTAGTAATATCAAAATTTGGCTTATACTTAGTATGGATATCTCCATAGTGTATTGTTTGGACACTTCCTTTTGTATAATTTAATTGGCTTCTGGAGAAGGAGTTTGTTGGAATAAAAGAAAATATACTTCCTAATTCTTTCTCGTCCCAATCCGGATAATCCTTTCCATCATCATCTTTAAACCGTATTTGCTGGTTAAAGATTTGTTGCATGACGCCTTTTTTGTATTGCTCTAATAAAGCTTTCTTTTTTGTTAGCTGCTGTATTTTATCATCTACAGAAGTAAAGAAGCTTGCTATTTTTTGTTGTTCTTCTTTTTTAGGAAAAGAAACTTTATAGTTAGATACTTGTGGAACAGTTAATTGTGGTACCCCTGTACTTTCAGACAGGATATTTAAATTGTTAATAGCATATTCAAAAAAAACATTAGATTCTTCATTTATAGGAATAAGGACAAGCAATCGAACAATTGGATAGAAACGATGATATCGGGCATGTGCAATCCCTATATTTACTCCTCTCCCGGCTATCGTTAGAGTACCTTCTTCAAATTTGTAAACATCTGAGTATCCATAAAAACCTTTTTCCTTTTCGGCATTTGCATAAATGGGATACTTAAACTTATTAGTACGAAGTTCACTAACATTTTCCTTTTGAATATCCCCACCAGCAGTAATAGTGAATATCTCTCCTAACTTTTTATTGTTCCATTCTCCCTCAAATTCCTTAAACCTCAATGCCGGTATTTTTTTATTTGCTGTCATGTCAATTACATTAAATGGTTGTTTTTCACTGGTGCACATAGAACCAAAAGATGAACGAAATGCGACGCAACGATGATGCTATGAAAAACAATTGCCGGTATCATAAAACCTCACCCCGACCCTCTCCAAAGGAGAGGGAGTTATGAAAAACTAAAAGGGCGTTGCAATACCTAATTGTTTACAATAATCTGCTATTTGTGTATCGGTTGTTTGTATCTCTGTTTCCAGCGCCTTTAATTGGTCTGCTACCTGTTGCAGGTTTACCGTTTCTTCTTTTTCAAACGTGTCAACATATCGCGGTATGTTCAGGTTGTAGTCGTTGTCTTTTACCTCGTGCAACGGGGCTACGTAACTGTATTTGTCTTCGGTCTTTCTTTCGCGGTAGGTGGTTATAATCTTATCAATATGGCTAAGGCGCAAATAGTTTTGGTTGCCTGATTTTTCGAAACCTTTGCTGGCATCGATAAACAAAATATCACCGGGGTTTTCCCTGCATTTTTTAAATACCAGAATGTTGGTAGGTATGCCGGTGCCATAAAAAATATTGGCAGGCAAACCAATGACG
>CAXUMK010000025.1:32287-36984 GCA_964251885.1 uncultured Segetibacter sp.
GTTGCGGTCCTCAATAAGGTACCGGCGTATGTGCGCTTCGGCTGCGCCCCTGAACAATACGCCATGCGGCGCTACTACCGCCATAATACCATTATCGGCAAGATGATGTACCATGTGCTGTATAAAAGCAAAATCAGCCACACTTCGGGGAGCAAGTTTGCCGTATTGGCTAAACCGGTCGTCGCTCATGAATAGCTGGTTGGCGCTCCACTGTGCAGAAAAAGGCGGGTTGGCGACAATGGCCTCGAAACGTTTGTCTGTATGCTGCGGTCGCTCGAGCGTGTCTTCCTGTTTTATGTCGAACTGACGGTAGTGTACGCCGTGGAGTATCATGTTCATGCGGGCAAGGTTGTAGGTGGTGCGGTTTAGTTCCTGCCCGTAAAAATTGCTGACTTCTTTTACTTCCCTGGCTACGCGTAACAGCAAAGAGCCGGAGCCACAGGTGGGGTCGTACACGCTTCTCAATTTTGTTTTGCCTGTCGTAACCAGTTTTGCCAATACCATCGACACTTCCTGTGGGGTATAAAACTCACCTGCTTTTTTACCGGCGCCGCTTGCAAATTTGCCTATCAGGTATTCATACGCATCTCCCAATACATCAATTCCTGTTTCCTGTAACCTGAAATCAATTTTATCCAAATGCGCCAACACTTTTGAGATGACTTCATTTTTGGCTGCTTCGCTACGACCGAGTTTGGTGCTGGTCAGGTCGAGGTCTTCAAAAAGGTTATCAAAATCGTCTTCGCTGTCGGTGCCCATGGTGCTCTGCTCAATATTGCGGAGAATGTTGGCGAGGTCGTCTAATATAAAATTGCTTTTGCTGTCTGCCGTTTCGCCTGTTTTCTTTGCCGTTTTTTCTTCCACTTCTGCGTTGCCACGCTTTGCAATTTCAGAAAAGAGTTCAGAGGGTTTTAAGAAGTAGCCAAGTTTAATAAGTGATTGTTCTTTTACTGCTTCAAGGTATTCTTTGCCGTCTTTGGTATTTTCTTTTATATCTAAATAGGTGATGTTATCTTCTTTTAAAATTTCATCTGCATACAGGTGCATTCTTTCAGAAAGGTATTTGTAGAAGATGAAGCCGAGGATGTAATCACGGAATTCATCGGCATCCATTTTACCACGAAGGGTGTTGGCGATATTCCAGAGTTGTTGTTCTAATAGTTTCTTTTGGTCTTCGGACATGTTTGGTTGATAACTTGATTACTTAAAATCAAATATAGCTTACAAACGACTTTGTCATCTAACCTGGTATTAATAGGTTGGAAAAGACTTTCAAATTACAACCGCTTGTAGTTACAACTTTTTGTCTTACGTTTTACAACGCGTCTTCATCCGCATTGAGTGCATTTCAAATTGTTGCGTCATTGGCAGCCTTGCGTAGCTTGGCGTAGCAATCTCCCAGCTAATTGTCAATCTGATTGTGGAGGGGATTGCTTCGTGCCTCGCAATGACGATGCATTAATGACTCAATGACTTAATGACTTAATGACTTCATTGTCTCAATTTAGAATGCATCAAACTAAACCAGCCTTTTGTTGTTACCTTCTTATGCAGCCTGTAATTAAGGTTACCAACCTGTCGAAAAAGTTTAAAGAAATTGTTGCTGTCGATGATCTTTCATTTACAGTAAATAAAGGTGATGTGTATGGTTTCCTTGGTCAGAATGGCGCGGGTAAGTCAACCACGATAAGAATGCTTTTAACGCTGATAGCACCTACAACAGGTCACATCGAAATTTTTGGGATGAAGCTTTCAACACACGCCAAAGAGATCCTGCGGCAGACAGGTGCAATTATAGAAAAGCCCGACGTGTACAAATACCTGACAGCCTACGAAAACTTACAATTATTTTCAAAGATCAGCGGGGGCAAAAAGCTGACTAAATCTCAACTGCTCGATCAGTTACATACAGTTGGTTTGGCAGATCGTGCTTTTAGTACGGTAAAAACTTTTAGCCAGGGAATGAAGCAGCGTTTGGGAATAGCTATCGCCCTCGTTCACGATCCGCAGCTTATTATTTTAGATGAACCAACCAATGGCCTCGACCCGCAGGGCATCGCCGATATAAGAAATCTTATTCTGCATTTGAGCAGGCAATCAGGAAAAACAGTCGTGGTTTCTTCGCACCTGTTAAGTGAAATTCAACTGGTTGCAAACCGGCTTTTAATTATAAACAAAGGCAAAAAAATGATTGAAGGAAATGCAGCCGAATTATTTGATCCTGCACAAACTTTAATAGAGCTCGAAACTGCAGATAACGAACAAGCGCTGGTTCAATTGCGGCAAAGCGAGTGGTCAGCGAAACTTGAACCGACACGTGAAAAGACAATTGTATTAAAAATGAACCGCAGCGAAATACCTGTGTTTCACCGGGCGCTTGCAGATATGCAGATACCTGTTTTTTCGCTTCAGCCAAGACATTCTTTAGAAGATTATTTTTTACAAATCACAACGGGTAATTAACATGTGGAAGCTTTTACAAATTGATCTCTTTAAAATATTCAAACGTCCGCGTACTTATATAAGCTTCGGTGCGGTGGGGCTTTTAGTGTTCATTATTCAATTTGGGTTAAAAGCCGACGGAAAAGAATACATTGATTTCATGCTTCGCGACCTCTCTGTTTCATTTGATGTGCAGGGAAAAGTGCTTAATGGTTACTTCGTTTGCTACATCATACTGCAGTTGCTGCTGGTGCACGTGCCGCTGCTGGTGACCTTAATCGCGGGTGACCTCATCTCAGGCGAAGCCAATATGGGCACACTAAGATTGCTGCTTACAAAACCCATAAGCAGAACACAAATAGTGCTTGCAAAATTTCTTGCAACTGCCGTGTACACATTCCTGCTGCTTACCTGGATGGCTATATTGGCGCTGTTGATTTCAATGGTTTTATTCGGAACCGGTGACATGCTTAATTTAAAAAGCGGTTACGTGGTTCAGCTAAAAAGCGACGATATTTTCTGGCGGTACATTTGCGCGTTCGGCTTTGCAGCGCTGGCCATGTTAACCGTTGCTGCCATCGGATTTTTTTTATCAATGTTTGCAGAAAATTCCATTGGTCCTATTGTAGCAACGATGAGCATTATTGTTACGTTCACCATTTTAAGCACGCTTGATATACCCATATTTAATGCAATAAAACCTTACCTTTTTACCACTCACATGATTGGATGGAAAGGGCTTTTCGACGTTAGAGTAAACAATGATAATGAGGCAATAACCGGTTCCATTCAAAACCTTGCAAAAGTGGTGCAGGCGGCGGCAATACTCGCCTTTCATGTGATTGCTTTAGTCGTTGCGTCGGTAGTGGTTTTTAATAAAAAGGATATATTGAGTTAGCTGTTTAAAAGTTTTGCGTTATTGCGAGGCACAGCTTGTCCCGCAACAAAAGCGGGAAAGCAATTCCACTGCATTAAACCTGACTTGGAATGGGATTGCTCATTGTTCGTCATTGCGAGGCACGAAGCAATCCCACTGCATTAAAGCCTTGTTTAGAATGGGATTGCTCGTTGTTCGTCATTGCGAGGCACGAAGCAATCCCACTGCATTAAACCTGACTTGGAATGGGATTGCTTCGTCGTTCCTCCTCGCAATGACGAATGACACCGGCAGGAATAACTATGAAACATTGTACTAATGAGGATGATTTTTTTGTTACCAGCGGCAGGAACTTTATTCGACATTCTTGCGTCGCACACTTGTACTTTAACAAAAAAAGCAGCGGTTCATTTTGTTTGACTTTAAAGCCCCTTTAGGGGTTTGGGGTAATTTGTAAAACTAAAAGATGAAAAAATTACTATTTATACTGCCGGCAATACTTGTTTGTCAGTTGTCGGCTTCTGCACAAAATGTGAATGATCTTGTGAGAAAAGTAAAAGAAAAGCTTGACAGGGTAAATGACTATATCGCAGAAGGCAAAATGAGAACAGATGTCGCTTTTATAAAAGCACCTGTTGGCAAGGTAACAGTGTATTATAAGAAGCCAAATAAGTTTAAGCTTAAAAGAGGCAATGGCATTTCTATTTTACCAAAAGGAGGCGTTACCGTAAATATGAGCTCAATATTGATTGATAATAATTATACAGCAATTGATGCCGGCAGCAGCACTATTGGGGGAACAAAAGTAAAGGTGGTCAAACTGTTGCCCGAAAACGAAAACAGCGATGTTGTACTTACCACATTGTACATAGACGAAGCAAATCTTTTAATAAGAAAAGCTAACACAACCACCCGCGAAAACGGAACTTATGAAATGGAAATGAATTATGGAAAGTATGCAGAATATGCACTGCCCGACAAAGTAGTATTTGCTTTTAATACCAAAGATTATAAAGTGCCAAGAGGCGTAACACTCGAGTTTGAAACGGGCGATGATCCAAAGCAAAGCATGAAAAATAAAAAAGGGAAAGTAGAAATTATCTATTCTTCGTACAGGATAAATAAAGGTTTCTCCGATGCTGAGTTTAAGTAAGAATAAAAGTAAGTGAATGGAAGATTATAATGCTCCCGGCAATCTGCTTTTTGCTCATCCAACAGTTGTATAAATATTGAAGCTTTTCTTCTTTCTTCATCTTTTTGTCACTTTTTGCTTGCCCAAAAAGTAACCAAAAAAGGCAGCAAATACAGATTGCTTCGTTCCTCGCAACGAAACAGCCCGTTTTCGGCGAGGTATTTCAATTAAGCTTTTGTACTACTG
>CAXUMK010000026.1:0-11024 GCA_964251885.1 uncultured Segetibacter sp.
TCTGCTGCCAATAGTAAAAGCCTGTTCATACAGAATGGGATTGCTTCGTACCTCGCAATGACGAACAAAAATGAGCTTGTCAGTCACACCTACTTCATCAGCTTCTTAAAAAAAGGAATAAGCTCCTGCGCAAGAATGGCGTGATCCTCCACGCTTGGATGACCGGCGCAACCGTGGGGCTGCATGGGTTCAAAAAAGAACAGCGCTACAGGTTTGGCTGATGGATCGGCTGCATCTGTCTTTTCTTTTACTGCAGTCAGGCAATTTTGTAAGGTGGACCTCGCATCGCCATTGATCATTGGACTGCTGAGCAAGGCTATCTGCGCGTTGGGATATTTTGATTTTACCAGTTGCACAAAGTCTGCGTACTTATTTATAAACACCGAACTGTCAAAAGGCAGTCTCTTCTTTTTGCCATCACCTTTGCTGAAATCATTTGTGCCCAAAGCGATGCTCACCACTTTTGGTGAGTATTTGCTAAAATCCCAGTTTTGAGGATAGGTGTTTTGAAAGTCTGGTTTTTCGTACACTTGCGGCATGGCCGGTCCGTCGCTGTTCCAGTTGCGGTAAACGCCTATGCCGCTTACGCTGCTGACTATGTAGTTTGCCTTTAATTCTCTTGCTACCCTCGGGCCGTAGGCATAGTAGGAATTGTGATGGTCATGATATTCCCCGCTTCCACAAGGTATTTCAGAAGCATCGGCAGCGGCGCCGCAGGTAATGCTGTTACCAATAAATTCTATCGCCGGCTCAGCCGTGTTTGGAATAGACCGGAGATTTCTTCCTGTTATTTTTTGTATGATAATAGCGCCGGTAGTTGCTTCGGTTGCTTTATAAATCCAGATGGTATGCTTTCCGTCTTTGGGCGCTGTTAATACAATGGGCTGATTAGAACTTCCTTCAACTCTTATTCTCTTTTGATAAACCCCGTCTAATTCGTATTGCAGATAGTTGTGTCCGTGTGTATTTGTAATAGAAGCGTATACCTGGCATTCAGTTCCCTCGAAACTGAAACCAAAATGAACGGCTGTACTTATCAATTCAAGATTTTGCTGGCTGTTTATAATAAACCTTCCGTAAGGTTGTAAGGCGGTAGCCGGTAAAGTATCGGTTGTTTTTGCGTTCATTTTAGATGAAGCGCAGCTTAACGAAAGTATACAGAAAACGATTGCGAGAGGATTGTGTGTGGGTTTCATCAGGTTTTACTTTAAACCTTTTATGGCATTTGCAAGATTAGCAACATTCGCAATGCACACCAATTATTTATGCCAAATAATACAAACAGAACGTAACAAAAAATGGGCAACGCCCCATGTTGTTACTATCAGTACAAGGGAGCGTCGCAACGATGTCTAATCACGGCTCGATGGCCGGCAACAAAAACATCATACAATTTTTGTGACAACTTCATTTTGCTTACTTAATAACTTAGAGATCGGGCATGCTTTTGCAATGTGAAGTAATCTTTCCTTCTGTTCTGCCGGAGTAGTTTCGTCTACTGTTATTTCAGCATGAAAAGTATGCATGACCTCATCATTCTTTGCCCATTTTTCTAACGACACTTTTACATTGATGTTTCCGATGTTCCATTTTTTACGCTGAACATACATTCGTAAAGTAATGGCTTTGCACGAGGCAAGAGACATGCATAAATAATCTCCGGGAGCAGGACCTGCATCTTTGCCTCCGGCCGATGTCGGCTCGTCGGCTATTGCTGTATGATGAGTTGCCGTTAAAGCAGTCGCATAACAAGCGCCGTTATTTTCGGCATTTGCCGACGCAATAATTTTTGTATCAGCCATAGAAGAATTTTATTGGTACGAAATGCCTCTTAGTTGTGAAGCATCATAGAAAAAAGGTTCAAAGGTATCTTCGGTTATTTTGCACGATACATTGATCGTCTTGCAGCTAATATTGCCAAACAGGGTAGCGACAGCGCTGTCTGCTGCGTCGCGGCCGGTAGCTATCTTAACCAGGCCATTCAAAGGAACGAGCTTCGTAGCATCAAATAAAACCCATTCATGTCCCAGGTATGCTTCGAAGCATGCATGAAAATCCTGCGGATATAATTTGTATGCATACCCTGTAAAATAACGGGCAGGAATGGTTAATGCCCTGCACAAAGCAATGCCAAGATGAGCGAAGTCGCGGCAAACACCAGCCAGCTCTGTAACAGTATCATAAGCCGAGGTCTGCGAGTTGGTTGAGCCGCTTAAATATTCAACGTTACTGTGTATCCAGTCGGTAAGCGCCAGTACCTGTAAAAACCTGTTTTTGATCGCACCGAATTTACTGTTTGCAAAGCGAAACAATTTATCAGACTGGCAATACCTGCTTGGGTATAAGTAGGGGAATACCGATATGTCTAACTCTGCCACCGACACATTTGCCTGTTCGCTGTGATACGTTTCCTTAAAAGAATTATCTACGATTGCTTTATATGATATGGCGATCTCCTGCTCGTCGGGTATTTCTATGCGTATCAGCCTGTTCTCACCATATTCGGTAGTTAATTCCTCCACTTTTAAATAGGGTTCAACAGACAATGACTCTTCGAGCACCGTTTGTTTTTGAGACCTCAAAGCGTGAATATTCAATACGATCGTGCTCAATGGCAGAGCGGTATATTTTAGTTCAGCATTCACTTCCAGCTTCATTGCGTGTTTTGGTTTTCAGGTTTTATTAAAAGTTGCGTCCATCCATTCTTCGGGGATATTCTGAAGCGCCTTCTTTAGTTCTTCGTCCCATTGGACTGATATACTTTCAAGGTCTTGTTTCTCGTACCTGTGCTCGGTTAAGTGGAAACTGTTTTTTTTGTAGAGCACCACATCAATGGGGTAGTCTACATTATTAGAGCTTACACGTGTAGAATCAAACGAGAGAAAGCCTGCCTTTAGCGCCAGCCTCATACTTGAATCTTCGGTAAGGGTTCGGTTTAAAATGGCCTTTCCATGACCCGAGTTGCCTATAACCACAAAAGGCGCACCGTCGCCCAGCTCGACCCAGTTACCCTGCGGGTACAATAAAAAAAGCCGGTGCTCTTCATCATCTTTTAGTTGACCACCAATGATCGTATTCAGGTCAAACTTAAATCCCGAGTTTTCAAGAAACACTTTATCTTCTTCAGCCACCCGCCTCAATTGTTCTCCGAAAGCATTAACAGCCTGGTAAAGTTTAGTAAACTCCTCCCGTTGCATTAGTTCTTTAAAATACACAATGGCCTTATCCCTTATTGACCGCAGCCCACTTGTCATAATGAACAGGGAATATTTGTCTTTTTGTTCGGTAATTACTTTGATCTTAATACTGGTATCGGTACCGGCCGTAATACGGGTATCTGCAATAGCCACCAGTCCTTCCCTCACTTTAATTCCCAGGCAATAAGTCATATACTTTATTTAAAGAGATAGCAAAAGTATCAATATTATAAAGACTGCAAGCCCGATTGGTTTGAGGAAGAAGATTTTATGTGCCCGGCTGTAGATTTTCATAGCGTCATCGTTGCGTCGCACACTTGTACAATTTTTTCTTTATTCAGCAAACTCTGCTCATAACCTGTTTGTATAAGTATTGGCAGTTCATTAAATACTAACTAAGCGCCGTAGAATTCCTTTTTAAATCACCTTTAATGCTCCTAAACTTTTTTTATTTCAAAACTTACTTTAAGTTGTAAACAAAACTCTTTCAAAACAGCCAGCATGTCCTTTACGTTTGACCGGTCTTTATTCATACAGAAACTAAAAAGCACTGCCGTTTGGGATGTGATTGTAATTGGCGGCGGCGCCTCAGGTTTAGGCATTGCTGTTGACTCTGCAAACCGTGGCTATAATACTTTGTTGTTAGAGCAATATGACTTTGCTAAGGGAACTTCGAGCCGCAGCACAAAGCTCGTTCACGGTGGAGTACGATACCTTGAAAATGGCGACCTGAGACTGGTGTATGATGCATTGCACGAAAGAGGCCTTTTGTGCAGTAATGCAGGCCATCTTGTAAAACGGCAGTCATTTATCATCCCTTGCTATAGCATCTTCTCAAAGCTGGTATACTTACTCGGTTTAAAGTTTTATGATCTGCTGTCAGGAAAATATAGTTTGGGTAAATCAAAGTCTTTGAGCGCAAAAGAAGTGGTTAACCTGTTTCCGGGTCTTAATACAAAACAGCTTGTTGGCGGAGTCGAATATTTTGATGCGCAGTTTGACGACTCACGGCTTGCAATTAATTTGGCTCAAACCTGTGCTGAGCAGAAGGGTGTTGTTTTGAATTATATTAAAGTAACCGGTTTAATAAAAGAATTTGGAAATGTAAGGGGAGTAGTTGCAAAAGATACTGAAACAGGGTTGGAATATACACTGAGGTCAAAAGCGGTGGTAAACGCAACAGGTGTTTTTGCAGATGATATTTTAACAATGGATGTTCCCGGTAAACAACCTCTTGTAAGACCAAGCCAGGGAGTGCATGTGGTTATCGGCAATTCTTTTCTAAACAGTACCCATGCATTGATGATCCCTAAAACAACGGATGGAAGAGTATTGTTTGCGATACCCTGGCAAAATCATGTTGTGGTAGGTACTACCGATACGCCTATAGAAACACATTCGGCCGAACCTGTTGCGCTGGATAAAGAAATTGACTTTATTCTCGAAACCATGAAAAGTTACCTGAAAGTGCCTCCTCTAAAAAAAGATATTTTAAGTGTGTTTGCGGGTCTTCGGCCATTGGCGGCAATTGCGGGTAATAAGCTTAAAACAAAAGAACTCTCAAGAAGCCATAAACTGATCACCGGCAAGTCGGGCCTGATTACGATTACAGGCGGCAAGTGGACAACTTACAGATTAATGGCAGAAGATACTTTGAAGAAGGTGGTTGAAGTTGGAAAATTAGAACCCGTACCTTGTAAAACAGAGAGCTTAAAAATTCATGGATGTACCGAAGAATGTTCGAAATCTTCTTTAAGTCAGTATGGAAGGGATGAAAAAGATATTGAAGAATTGGTAAGAATAAAACCTTCTTTAAGAAACAGGTTAATCAATACTCTTCCTTATATTGAGGCAGAAGTAATTTGGGCAGTAAAAAATGAAATGGCACGCACAATTGAAGATGTGTTGGCAAGAAGGCTTCGTATTTTGTTTGTAAATGCAAGTGCAGCAATCGAAGCCGCTCCACGTGTTGCAGAACTAATGCGCGACGAACTGAATTATGATGAAGACTGGAAAGCGAATCAATTAACGCTTTTTAATAAACTGGCAGAAAATTATAGTGGAAAAGTGAATGGAGAATAGTTGTGAATGGTGAAAGGTGAAAGGTGAATGGGCAATGGGCAATAAATTCATGCGACTTTTTTTGAAAGGTATCACGCCAAGGCGCAAGGGCGCAAAGGAACAATGCAGCAAAGACGAACTGAATAAAAATATGAATCAGCAATGGTTTACATTGTAGTTTCCACTGACCTTTCATAAATTCACCATTCACCTTTCACCATTGCCATTCACCTTCTAAACCTAACGATTATGGGAAATTATATTCTCGCGCTTGACCAGGGAACGACCAGTTCACGTGCCATTCTTTTTGATCACTCAGGCAGTATTGTTTCTCTTGCCCAAAAAGAATTTACCCAGTATTATCCCTCTCCGGGTTGGGTAGAACATGACCCTGCTGAAATATGGTCAACACAGGCAGGTGTGGCAGCAGAAGCGATCATTAAAGCAGGACTTTCACCTAAAGATGTGGCAGCCATCGGCATCACCAATCAAAGAGAGACAACAATAGTATGGGACAAACAAACCGGTAAAGCCATTCACAATGCTATTGTGTGGCAAGACCGCCGCACCGCTTCTTATTGCGATGAGCTAAAGGAAAATGGACAAAGTGCATTGATCCAGCAAAAGACGGGATTGATTATAGACGCGTACTTCTCTGCTACAAAAATAAAATGGATACTCGATAGCATACCAGGTGCAAGAGAGAAAGCAGAAAATGGCATGCTTGCTTTTGGTACAATTGATAGCTGGCTCGTATGGAACTTAACTGCCGGAGCAGTGCATGCAACTGATGTTACCAACGCTTCACGAACCATGCTTTTTAATATTCATACACTTTCGTGGGATAAAGAGTTGCTGCAGCTTTTTACTATTCCCGAAAGTATGCTGCCTTCTGTGCATGCTTCGAGTGAAGTGCTGGGTGAAACAGCAGGAATTATCCTCTCTCATAAGATCCCTATTGCCGGCATAGCCGGTGACCAGCAGGCTGCTTTGTTTGGGCAAATGTGTACTAAAACAGGCATGGTTAAAAATACTTACGGAACCGGTTGCTTTATGCTGATGAACACCGGCAACAAGCCTGTTCATTCAAAAAATAATTTAATTACCACGGTTGCGCTCCAGATAAAAGATGAAGTAACGTATGCATTGGAAGGAAGCATTTTTATTGGTGGCGCAGTAGTGCAATGGTTAAGAGACGGCCTCGGGATAATCTCTTCATCCGCTGCTGTGGAAGGTTTGGCGAAGCAGGTTACCGATAACGGAGGCGTGTATTTCGTACCTGCTTTCGCCGGACTGGGTGCGCCGCATTGGAACCAGCATGCCCGAGGTACAATGGTTGGCATAACAAGGGGAACAACTTCTGCCCACATAGCACAGGCTGCACTGGAAAGCATTGCCTTTCAAACCATGGATGTTCTTCGTGCAATGGAAGCAGATGCCGGTGCTGCTATTCTCGAACTGCGTGTAGATGGTGGCGCAGTCTCAAATGACTTACTGATGCAGATACAGGCCGATGTGCTGAAGACAATAGTGGTACGACCCGAAATCACCGAAGTAACGGCTTTAGGCGCTGCCTATCTTGCCGGCCTTGCAGTTGGCTTCTGGAGCAGCAAAGAAGAACTGGAAAGCCAGTGGAAAGTAAACAAAACATTCAAAGCCCGGCCCGATGTAAACAATGAAGTGCTGATAAAAGGCTGGCACCGGGCGGTAAAAGCCGCAAACGCATGGTCGGATGATAGTTGAAGGAGGTTGACAGTTGTTTGATGACGGATGACGGGAACAGTTGACATAGGTAATTATACTGCTTGCTGCATAAATGTGCAATAGATTTTTTGGGTACAAGCGGAAGAATAAGCATTAAGCATCGTTGTGTCACTCACTTATACGGTATTTTCGCTATTCGGCTTTACAATACTTGTCCTGTTTGCGGGAAACTTATCCTGGGTGAAGTAGCTCTCAGGGATACAAGTGATTTTTTGGCGTGTCGAATAAAGAATGAATTGTACAAGTGTGCGCGACGCAAGAATGACTCATAGTAGTAATTCAGCCCGGTTCAAAAAAATCTATTTACTTTCTTATCTCTTGCGAAGTATTATTGTACATCCAACCTGGGTTCTCGATAACAGCAAACGCCTTACTATAAAAATGATTCTATTTTGTGCCTTAGCGCCTTAGTGGCAAAAACCAAAACCTTATGAACGAATTTACGGCAGAACTCATCGGAACCATGTTTGTCATTTTGCTTGGAAACGGCGTAGTTGCAAACGTTGTACTTAAAGGCACGAAAGGCAACAACGGAGGCTGGATAGTGATTACAACCGGTTGGGCATTGGCGGTTTTTACAGGTGTTGTAATTGCCGGTCCCATTAGCGGTGCACATCTTAATCCGGCTGTAACACTTGGCCTTGCTATCGTTGGTAAATTTAAGTGGTCAAAAGTGGGGTCTTACCTTCTTGCTCAACTCATTGGGGCTATGATTGGTTCTTTCCTGGTTTGGATCGTTTATTATGATCACTTCAAACGCACCGAAGACCCTGATTGCCTTCTTGCTGTATTTAGTACTTCGCCTGCTATTAAAAACCTCTTTTTTAACCTCATGAGCGAGATTGTCGGAACTTTTGTATTGGTCTTTGTTATCTTTTATTTTTCGGGTGCCGAAATATCCGACCACAAAACACCTGTCGGTTTGGGTTCAATAGGCGCTATACCGGTTGCTTTTGTGGTTTGGGCAATCGGCCTTTCATTGGGTGGAACTACCGGCTATGCCATCAATCCTGTAAGAGATTTTGGGCCACGAATTGTGCATGCCCTGCTTCCCATCAAACAAAAAGGCAACAGTGACTGGAAGTACGCATGGGTTCCGGTGATAGGACCGTTTATAGGGGCAGCAATTGCGGCTTTGCTGTTTTCGATCCTGAAAGGGTAAGTCACCTCCATATACTGTTTAGCCTGGTTAGTTGTATTGATTGTATGGTAAAGTTGTTTTGTAAATGGATCTGAATAGCAGAAAGCACTTCATGCGGAAAGAAAATTTCAGTCATAGTTGATAATCCCTTATCGGCAAATAACTCAATAGAAGCATTATCTACAATCAGTGTAAGATCGACGTTTTGCCTGTCTGAAAACCGCGGTACGGTATGACGTGCAGCAAAACCTTTTTCAAAATTAACTATTCCCGATTTTGTGCGGTCTATATAATAACTGTTGCTTGCCTTATCAAATCCCACAACTACTTTTTCACCCAGGCGATTTGAGAAAGTAAATGAAAAACTCTCTATCTGATCTGCTGATACATGCAGTTTAAAAGGCCCTGCAATTTTACCAGCCTTTTTAGTCAGGTTGTAATTTGGCTCATGTATATTTCCATCAATGGTTGCTGTTGCATACAAATCATTTAACTCAGCAACCGGTTGTGAAGTAACCATGTATTTATCTCCCACTTTTTCAATGCCTACATCTCTTGGCATTGTTGTAGCGCTTCGCCATTTATCCGTCGGAACCTTGTCAGCATATTGCCAGTTACTCATCCAGCCAAGAAAAATTTTCCGGTTACCGGTATTCGACCAGGTAATTCCTGCATATTCATCCGGGCCGTAATCGAGCCATCTTGTATCAGTTTGATATGGAGTGAATTTATTGCCATCAAACTGACCGGTAAAATACTGTGTTGCCGAGCCGCCATTTGGACCTCCCGGATTAACATTCACCACAAGTACCCAAATCTTCTGGCCATTATATTCTAAAGGAAACAAATCAGGGCACTCCCAAACTCCGCCATGTGCGCCAACCTCTTTTCCAAACTCACTTTCCTTTGTCCATTTTTTTAAATCGGGTGATGAATAAAAAGTAATGTGATCGAGTGTGGCTAAAGTCATGATCCATTTTTTACCGGCTTCGTACCAGCTAACTTTTGGATCTCTGAAATCTTTTATTCCAGGATTTTTTAGAACCGGGTTGCCGGCATATTTCGTCCATGTTTTACCATCGTCTAAACTATATGCAATGCTTTGTTTTTGAAAGGTGTTTGTACCAGCTTTTTCTCCATTCTCATCGTGATGAGTAAAGATGGCAACAAGGGGAACTTTTCCTTTTTTACCAAAACCGGAAGTGTTGTTTACATCAGCCACGGCGCTTCCTGAAAAAATGTAGCCGAGGCTGTCAGGGTACAATGCGATTGGCTGCTCCTTCCAATGAATAAGGTCTTTACTTGTTGCGTGTCCCCAATGCATCGGTCCCCAAACCGTGCTGTCGGGATAATACTGGTAAAATAAATGATACTGCTTGTTGAAATAAACCATTCCATTGGGATCATTCATCCACCCGGTCTTAGGTGAAAAGTGAATTTGCGGACGATGAGGTTCATTGTACAATGAAGATTGAGCCGATGCTCTCTGTAGGCCGCTGCAACAGGCAATCAGGGTAATCACGACAAGATATTTTAGTTTAGTCATCAGAAGTTATTTTAATAAGTTTTGTATTGATTACTTGTTCAAAAAAACCTGTTCTCATAAAACACATAATCAAGGTACCGATGAACAGATAATAGCTCTATGAAAAATATTGACACACCATTTCTTATTTTCTTATTATACTGCGTAAGGGATAAAAAGGTGAGTAGTATTTTATTGACCCCGACCGAATTACTACTATGAGTCACCTATTGCGTCGTCCGGCCTCAGGCAGGATACTTTTCATTCATCATTCAACAAGCCAGGGAGTCGCTAATTTATCCCATGACAACTATAAATAATAGAATAGCCGCTGCATTGTGCATTTAGCAGCAAAATAAAATGTACTACCCGTTTTATAGGTTTTTGCATTGCTGATTATGGAATAAACCGTTTTTAAGCACACAACTATAAAAAATAGTAGTAATACACCCTGCTCATAAAAAAAATCCCTGCATACTTTTCCGCGTCTTTAAGTATACATGTTAAATGCATTGTTGTTAAATCCGTCTACCGGATACCTAACTCTTTTTGTATCTGTTCTAAAGATTTGCCTTTGGTTTCGGGCATAAATTTCCAGATAAAGAGGAATGCCAGTATCATCATAATTGTGTAAAATACAAATGAATAAAAGCTGCCGTTTACACTTCCTTCAACAATTATCGGGAAAGTCCACGAAATAATTGCAGCCATTATCCAATGCGTAAAACTTCCTAACGAGCCGCCTTGCGAACGGACAGAATTTGGAAATATCTCCGAAATAAATACCCAGATAACTGCTCCCTGTGAGAAGGCAAAAAAGGCGATATAACCCAACAGGTAAAACAGCACAACTTTGCCCGGCGAGCCACCTCCGCTAAAAGCATTTGCTGTTAAGCCCAGAAAAACAATTAAACCCACACAGCCAATAAGCAACAAGGTTTTTCTGCCAAATTTATCAATAACGGTTAATGCTAACAACGTAAACAAAAGGTTGGCTCCGCCAATATAAACCGGCGAAGGTAAGCATCCGCTTTGCTAAACCCTGCCATTTCAAAGATGCGTGGTGCATAGTTAAAAGACAGCTACTAATAATTGCTAATAGTAAATTGAATTCATTTCCCAAACCTGCATTGATTTCACTTTCGCTTCACCACCATCAGTCCATACCTCAATTCCTTTTGACTCTTGTAATAATGGGTACGACCAGGATGTTATTGTCTTTAAATCATTTGCGTAAACCTGGATCAAAGCTTTATCTATGAATATATGCAGCTTTAAACTTTCCCCCTTCAAATCAAAGTGACCTATTATGTTTGCTCGTTTATCTGTACCTGCC
>CAXUMK010000026.1:11093-28665 GCA_964251885.1 uncultured Segetibacter sp.
TCTCGGCCGTACTCCTTTTACAGAAGATTTTGATAGATCAGTGCCAAGTTTTTTATTAACAGCGTCATAAGCTATTAGTGTTTCCTCTTTACCGCCAGGGGATTTTTTAATTTTTATTCCATATTTATTAGCATTTGTCTCCAAGTCCAGAACTATCTCCAGCATGTCTCCCTTTATGCTGCTTAATTGCCTGTTTACATCCGCCACGCTTTTATTTTCAACTGATATCAATTGTTTTTTACGAAGGGTACTCAACTCTTCAATTGGCTTAACGCCCAGTTCACTTTTATCATTTAAAAATATATTTGACGGAAGACTTACACATCCTGCCGCCCACCCCGGACCATAACCACCCGCAGCTATTGAAAAAATTAATACCCTTCCCGTTTTAGGATCTATGAAACCACTTGGTCCGATAAAAGTCTTTACCCCATAATCCCAATATTTGGGTTCTTCATCATCCGGAATAAATTTGCCATTCTGCTTATCAAATTTCCCGAGCCAGTAATAGACTTCGACGTTTTCTTTATATCCTTTAGGACTAACAATCATAATATATCGCTTCTCTCCGTTTTCGTACTTACCTAAAGGCAAAAACACAGGAAGCTCCCATATACTTCCTAAAAACGGGTACTTTTCGTAATTTGATTGGTAAAAAGGTCCCTTTAACTTCCAGTCCTGAAAATTGTCAGACTCGTAAAACCACGCTGTACCTCCCTTGTCTTTAATACCCGAGCCCACCAATAAATACCATTTATTGTCTTCTTTGTCCCTCCAAACAAAAGGGTCACGAAACTCACCCTGCAATCCCTGATCTTCTTTTTGAGTGATTAAGGGTTTTGGTTCTTTTATCCATTCAATAAGATTTGGATCTTTCGGATCTTTTGGAAAGGCCCTTGCTACACCCTGATTAAGAGTTTTGCTCCAATTGCCAAACGTGTAGAAGTACACAGGTTCTCCCTTTCCATCAAAGCCTGCACTTCCAGACCATATTCCATCTGGTGAGACTGTATCCTTCTCGGGGTATATCACTTCAGGTTCATCATTCCAGTGAACAAGATCGTTACTAACCCAATGTCCCCAATGGATTTGGTGCCAATATGGACCGGTAGGATTGTGCTGGTAGGTTAAGTGATATTTACCGTTATAGTAAAACGGTGCATGTGGTTCATTCATCCAATGACCAGGTGGAATGGCATGGTACTGAGGACGGTTTGGATCATCTTTAAACTGAGAGCGGTCAATCTTTATTTCTTCATAAGAGATATCAGGTATTTTATTTCCATGACTTGCAAGGCAGGAGTTGAAAGATTCTTCTACTTCAGACTTTGAGAGCGCTTTATTGTAAATCTTCAAATCATCCATTAAACCATTAAACATATTCAACTGTATTTTTGAGCGCTGGTCTAATAAGACGGCCTGATTGTTTTTCCCGACAATCAATGGCTCGTTTGCGGGTTTAATAGGAAGATTTTGTAACAAAGTTTTTTTTGCTATTAATGCTCCGTTCAGATACAGTGTTGCTGTGCCGGTCGACGCTTCATATGTAGCTACCAGGTAAGACCATTTACGTCTTGGAATCAAATGCCCTTCATCCCATACTTCAATCCACTTGTCTCCGGTACCAATTTGCAACGACCATCTGCCATGTCTGAATATTCCCAATGCAAAACCCTTTTTTTTATATAAGTTCTGTTGATTAACAATTGCAGACAATCTACAAGAATCTCCATTTTCAAAGGCGCGGGGAGCAACCCATACACTAATAGTAATGGCTGCGGCAGGCGTAACAAACTTATTTGATGAACGTTGGATCCAATTAGAAAATCCATCAAAGATCAATGCTTTACCAGAAATACCATTTCGCCTAACGGGGTCACGATAAGGAGGAATATTATTAAAGATGTAGTAAATAGAATCGGCAATGCCTGATGCATTATCTACAGCAATTTTTCCCTGTGTTTCATCAAATTTCCACTCTGCAATAGGATTGCCTTTTTGTGCATTTGCTTTATATGATGAAGCTGTTAAAAGAACAACAACTGCAGTTATTTTAAATATCAGGTGAGATAAAATTTTCATTCTTCCGGTTTTGCGATTTTAAAGACTACGTCCTGCTTAGTTATACTTTCCCTGTAATCTTACTTGAATTAAGTTTATATAGATCAGATTTTAATTTTATTAGATCATCGCGTTTGACTCTTTCCGAAATTTTAAAAACAGTTTCACTGATCCCAAAAACGTTTCAGTTCCCATGCATCCATTCTAATAACCTTTGCGCCACTGTCTTTAGAGTACAGTTCTATCCCGAGGCTATTAGCGTCAGGAAATATTTGACAGGTAATTGTAACTTCTCCGTCGTTGCCAAAAACTTCTACAGAAGCCTGGTCAACCAAGATGTGAAGCTTTAACCTTTGATCATTGCGCAACTTTAAAGGAGCTGAATAAATACCAGGGAAAGACTTACTAAAAGAAGTAAGGCCTGATTTAGTTCGATCGACACTTAAGGTTTGAGTTACTCTATTGTAATTAATAGTTGTTCCTCCGTTAGAACCAACACCAACATTTAGTCCAACGTCACTACTACTCCCGAGGTCTATATCAACATATAGTTCATAAGAATTTTTTGCAGGTTTGAAGCCGGAAGGTGAGAGTTTACCTGATATATTTGTATTCTCAAGATGAAATGGGTTGGTTCTCAGCATTTCGATTTCTTCAATTGGCTTTTGAACCATTCTTATACCTTCCGGAAATGTCTTTAATTCAACTGTTCTTGGAAATGTTTGCATTCCCTTCCAGGGCTTTGTAGGAACTTCATTTGCATACAACCAGTTACTCATCCAGGCTATCCAAATTCTTCTGTCATCATTTCGTGGACCATTCACCCACGAGCGGACTGCATAAAAATCAGGTCCGTAATCTATCCAATACGCCTTTTCTCTTTTGTTTATCGCTGGTTGATCGGAAAGCATAATTTGGTCAACAGTTATATGACCGAACCCGCCTTTTTCATTATCAACAATTTCAATACTTGCCTGCTTATCTGCATATTCAGCAACATTCCAGTCGGCCCAATATAAAGCTTCAGAATTCGGTCCTGTTTTAGTTCTTACCGTTTTACCATCAACAAGCAGGTTAACAGCAAGTGTACCTTTGTGGTCGCCACCACCAATAAGAAAGTTTATATACTTCTTAGTTATTTTAAAGGCAGGGGAAATTAATCTGCCAATGGAACTATCACCATTATAAAAGCTATTGACAAGGTTTTTGCCCTGGTAATTTAACACCGCTCCCTGCATCTGAAATGAACCACTGTAAGGAGATGAAGAAAAGGCTGTTCCTTCTTTTGTCCAACCAGTTAACTTATTTTCAAAGTTGAAAAGCACCTCGCCTTCGGGGAACTTATTCTCAAAAGGAACAAGAAAATCTTTATCAGCAGTAAATTGTATTCCGTCAAAAGAGCCGACAAAGTATTGTCCTCCGTTTGGCTGAACACCTACTTCAAGCACCCATTTTATGTTTTGCTTATTTCCATCAACCGCTATTGGAAAAATGTCAGGACACTCCCAAACTCCTTTGGCAGCACCATAAGGACCAAAGTCACTTAAAAACTTCCACTCCCTAAGATTATCTGAATTATAAAACTGCACTTTTCTTTTAGCAGCCAGGGCAACAGCCATCACCCATTTTTTACTTTGCTCATGCCAAAAAACCTGAGGGTCACGAAATTCGGTTGAGCCAATGTCTATTACCGGATTTTTCTCATATTGTTTCCAGGTATATCCTCCGTCATTAGAGTATGAAATGCATTGAAACTGCCTTATGTCTCTGAATCTTAAGCCAGAATATATGGAAACAATTGGAGGCTTACCATTCTTACCAAAACCGCTGGTATTATTAATATCAAGCACTGCAGAACCAGACATTTCTGCTACGCTGTCCTTACGCTTAAATGACCTCGGAATGTTGTTTCTCTCCCAATGGATCAAGTCTTTGCTAACTGCTAATCTCTTATTAAACTGGTAGTAGCCATCAACATATACCAAAGCCGTAGGATCGTTCACCCATCCAGCTATAGGGGTTAAGTGATATTGAGGTCGAAACTTTTCGTTGAAGAGCGTGTCTTCCCCTGGCTTCTGTTCTTTTTTTTGAGCAAACGCCCAGGTCGATAAAAGCAATGATAGGACATACCCGCATGTTGCCAGTGCTTTATAGTTTGTATTAATTGAATTCATATTTTAATATGGCATGTGGAAAGGTTAAAGCTTCGTTTACGATAATACCTATAACCAATTGTATTTGTACTAACCTCAGTTATTTCCTGTAACCCACGTAGATAATTTGATAGGTTTCGAATTTTTAAAACTCCTAATAGAACCGCGGCATAATTTGGCTTTTGAAAAGACAAAGGGGCAAGCCTGTCCATTCCTTTTAATGAGGAAGGTTTTGAATTGATTTATTTTATCAACCTGACCATAAAAGCTTTTAGTAAGAACAGGTAGCTTATGCCTACCTGTCCTTAGCAAAAAGGAATTTATTTATAAAACTTGTTTTGCACGTATACACCCTGACTCTTGTCTATTTCGATCTGAGGAATAGGGAGGTATTCATTTTTATTTGCCGTAAATGAACCAGCGAGGAGCCATTGCCTTGCTTTGCCTTCTGTTTTATAAAAATTATTAATTACGGTAGCAGCATCTCCCCATCTTACAAGGTCGTAAAAGCGCTGACCTTCGAGGCACAATTCAAGACGACGCTCCAATTTCAACGCTTTAATAGCATCTGTCTGGCTTAGTGTCAGGGGATAATTACCAATTTTATAAGTGGCGGCCGGTGTGCCATCTGCTCTTTTTACAATATTAGCAGGATTAGCTGCCCGTGTGCGTATCAGGTTAATATATCCCATACCGGCAGCTACATTTCCTAAATTGATCTCTGCTTCAGCTCTCCATAGAAGCACATCCGAATATTTAATCAATGGTACATTTAAAGCACCAAGTGCCCACGGAAAGCCGGAATTGGAACGATAAGGAGAATTAGGTGAAATAATGTTTTTCTTTCTTACATATGGGCCGTACGTATCGAGCGCACGATCATAGGTCAAATCCTGGATAGCAGTCAGATTATCTTTCCAGGGAATGCCTGGCCTTCCAACGGCATGATCGAGCCTTGGATCTACCGGTGTCTTTACATCATTTGAGTCTAAATGTGGCAATGCAGTCTGGGAGAATCCAAGAGGCAGACCGTTAACATCCACCTGGAAGTTATTTACCAGGTCCTGAGTGGGGCGATGAAATCCATCACCATTCGTATAACCTGCACCGGGCCCGGCGGGAGCACAAAGCAGATCACCCCAGTTAAGCTGACCATTTGTTGAGCCATCCTGTACTGAACAGGCGATTGCAAATACATTTTCTCCGTCCCTGTTATGTTCGGGTAAGGAATAAATATATTCCAGGTTATCAACCAATTTATAATTCCCTAAATTGATTACAAAATCTGTTTCGGTCTTTACTCCCTGCCAGTTCTTGCTGCCATCGTACAGGTAAGATTTTGCCATCCATGCATGAGCGGCTCCGCTGGTTACCCTGTTTTTATCGGGCTGGACAGCCGGAAGTAAAAAGGCAGACTGAAAATCAGCTTCAACTTTGGCCCATAATTGGGCATTGCTTAAATCATTCTTTACAGTGCCAACAGTAGTAGGATCAGAATTTGTTTCATCTACCCAGGGAACCTGGTAATAATGTTTTAATAAATCGAAATAAAAGTATCCACGTAATACTCTCATTTCAGCTCGCCTGATCGGCTTTTCTGGGTAAGAAACCGAGTCTATTTGATTGATAGCAACAATGGCAGTATTAATATTTTTAATAGCTGCATAATCTGCCGACCACTTATCTTCCATCGAACCGTTATCCGCCGTAATGTTGCTTAGTTCCAGCAGTGTATAGTTATTGATATCCCCTGTACCACCACCGCCTTTAAATGCATCGTCACTTCTTGCGTCTCCAAAACTCCAGTTGCTGGGTGGGTGGAAGAGCGGATGTGATACGCCGGTTAAATAAGTGCTAAGTGAATGATAGGCCATAGTAACAAGCCCATCAACCCCGCTTTTCGTTAATAAGTTATCTTGTGTTAATAATCCCTGAGGCGTTGCATCAAGGAATTTTTTACAGGATGACGCAATTACTAAAGCGCCAAATAGTAAGATGAGATTTATTTTTTTCATGTCTTAAAGAGTTTAACGTTAAAAATTCACATTCAAACCAAAATTTACCGACTTAGCATGCGGATACAACATTGCCTGGTAGTCTACACCTCTGGTAAATGGTCCTGTACCCACGCTTTCCGGATCCATACCGCTATATTTTGTAAATGTGAAGAGATTTTGTCCCTGTAGATAAAAGCGAATGCTCTGAATACCTATTCTGCTCATCATTCCTTTTGGCAGTGTATAGCCAATCACTATGCTTTTTATTTTTAGATAAGAACCACTTTCAACATAGTATGAGGAAGTTCTACCTTCATTATTTGTTAACGTTTGTTGCAGAGCAGGAATGTTTGAGTTTTGATTGGAGGGCGTCCAGGCATTTAATACCTCTGTGCTATAATTAGAGGCGAATAAGCCGAGAACACTGTATTTTTTATCCTCATTAAAAATTTTGTTTCCATATACACCGGAAAAGAAAACAGAAGCATCTAATCCTTTATAACCCGAACTCAGGTTTAAACCATAATTAAATTTGGGGTTTGGACTGCCGATATAAGTACGGTCATTTGCATCGATAGTACCATCTCCGTTTACATCCTTATACCTGATTCTTCCGGGTGCTGGCTGCAAATCACCGCTGGTTACGGTTTTGTTATATAAGTCTACCTCACTTTGATTATGAAAAATACCATCAGCTACATATCCGTAAAATTCATTCATTGCATGCCCTGGTTCGATCCGTCCATAATCAGTAGTAATGTAGGGAACGCCAGAGGCTAATGCAATCACTTTGTTTTGATTGAAAGCAATATTGAAATCTGCGCTCCAGTTAAAGCCGGATGAATACCGGTCGTTGTATCCAATGCCTAATTCGACACCTCTGTTCTGAACTTTTCCGGAATTGATATAAGGAGGAGTAGCGCTTCCCGCTACGGCCAGCAAAGCAGGGTTGATCAGCAGATTTGTAGTTTTCTTGTCATATAGATCAATCGATCCTGTAACATGGCTCTTAAATCCGGTAAAATCGAGCCCGAGATCTGTTTGCGTCTGCGCTTCCCATTTTAAGTTTGGATTTCCCAACTGCGAAGCGTAGTATCCAGCCTGAGCACCTGTATTGGTACCGACAAGGTTATAATTGCTAAAGTCAGCATTGGTTCTGAAAAAGTCAAAAGTATTATAATCACCAATTTCCTGGTTACCGGTTTGTCCCCATGAACCTCTTAATTTCAGATCGTTGATTTGAGATACGTTAGCTAAAAACTTCTCCTTGTTCAATCTCCAGCCGGCAGAAAATGCAGGAAAAACACCGTATTGGTTGTTCTTACCAAATCGGGATGATCCATCTCTCCGGATTGTAGCAGAAAACAAGTATTTGTCTAAAAAACTATAATTTAATTTACCAAACTGAGACAATAAAGAATTTTCAGTAGCTCCGCCTGCTGCAGTAGGATTGCCCGTCGCCGAACCTAAGTACGCATAACTATAATCGTTGATTATAAAGCCATTGTTTGTGCCGGAAAAAGACTCAAGGCGAAATTTAATAGCTTCGACTCCACCTAATATGTCAAAAACATGATCGCCTTTTACGAGGTGATAATTTAGGGTGTTACTCCATGTATACGATAACCCATGGTTTTCTGCAGTAGTCAGATAGGCTGTAGGATTGCCATGAGAACCTTCTATATAACTTGGTTGAAAATTTCTTTGGAAAAAGTTTGTGTAGTCGACTCCAAACGATGTTCTGAAGGTCAATCCATTTACAATCTGTGCTTCAGCAAAAACATTTCCAAATATCCTCCAGTTTTGCATCCAGTTGTTTCTGTTGTTATACAGTTGACCAACCGGATTTCGTTTATCACTCTGATCTCCGGCAAATGGACCGGCAAAATTGCCATTGTTGTCATGCACCGGAATGTACGGAAACTGAAAAACGGCGTTATTCATTGCAGCAGGTCCAAAATTCAATTGCCTGTAATAGGTAACTTGCATGTTTTCTCCTATTGTTATAGCCTTGCTGGCATTAAAGCTCGAATTAAGCCTGGTATTGTACTTGTCGTATCCGGAATATATTTGAATACCATTGTCTTTTTCATAACTGGTACCTAAATAGAAAGTAGACTTATCAGATGCTTTACTGAGCCCTAAATTATAAGACTGAATGGCTGACCGGTGAAATATTTCTCCAAGCCAGTCAGTATTTCCTGTAGGTGTTGTTTGTCCCGGGTCAATGAAAGCGGGTACTACCGGTGTTGGTCCGCTTCCATAAACAGAATGAGAAGGTGTTAAACCAGAATTCTTGTACGCCTGCCATACCGCCTGCCCATATTGCTCAGTGTTCAAATAATGCAGGCGATTAGCAATCTGCTGAACTCCGACAAAAGAAGTGAACGTAACATTCGTTTTTGCACTTCTTCCTTTTTTCGTTGTAATAATAATAACGCCATTATTTGCCCTCGCGCCATAAATGGTTGCAGAAGCTGCATCTTTAAGTACCTGCATAGACTCAATATCTGCCGAAGTAAGCGCGTAAGGATTGGTCGTTGGCACTCCATCTATTACATACAACGGCCCTGTAGCTCCTGTTGTAGAAAAGCCGCGAATAACCACTGAAAACCCCGTTCCTCCCGGGTCTCCGGAATTATTAATAACCACACCTGGAACTCTTCCCTGTATAGAGGATAAAATGTTTACGTTTGATTCCTGTTTTGTTTCATTCATATTTACTACCGCTACCGCCCCTGTAATATCTTTCTTTCTTTGTGCAGTATAACCGGTAACCACTACTTCATTTAGTGCAAGTGGCAGTTGAGCAAGAGAGAAGTTTACCTGGGTAACACCTGAAGTTGGCAATGCAGTAGTTTGAAATCCGACAAAAGAAACAACTAATGTGCTGGTATCAAAAGGCACTGAAATGGAGAATTGACCCCTGGCATCTGTTTGTGTAGCTGTTGAAGATCCCTTCACTTGTACAGTTGCATTGGCGACAGGTTTGTTGTCGCCCGCATTTGTAACTGTACCGCTAACCCTTTTTTCCTGTGCGAATGCATGAAGTGACAGCACGAGAAAAGTAAGAAAGTAGACAAGTTTTCGCATAATTGTAATGTTTAAAATCGTTATTTAATTGCTTTAAATATGTATAACTAATTGAGCATTTATTAATTCATTTACCTGTTCAATACTGTATTCCGGGCAACCTCCTGACCGGGTTGCTACAAATGCCCCAACACCCGATGCAAAGTCTAAGGCATCTTTTGGAGAAGCTCCATTGAGTAATTGGTGAATAAAACCGGCGAGAAATGAATCGCCGCTTCCGATAGTGTCTGCAACTTGTACTTTGAAACCCTTGTTACGGTAAACTGTTCCATTGTCGTTTACCATTGCCCCATCGGCTCCCAGCGTAACAATTACCGTTTGGATATTGAAAGCATCTTGTACGATTTTGATTTGTTCTTCTAAAGATTCTGCTTTCCTAAACCAACTGCTGACTAAAGCCAGTTCTGTTTCGTTCATCTTCAACATGTCGGCTTTTTGCAGCAAATACTCAAGGTTTCTCTGGTTGTAGTGTGGCTTTCTTATATTGATATCAAGCACATTTGTCTCTGCTAGTTCAAGTAGTTGGCAGAGGGTCTTACTCGATGTCTTACTGCGGCTTGTAAGACTGCCGTAGACAAAAAATTTCGCCTTGGTCAATAAGTCCGTAAACTCGTCATTCCACTCAATAAAATCCCAGGAAGATGGGTGAACAATATCATAAGTAACTTCTTGACGATCGCTTACATTTACGTAAACTAATCCGGTCGGATATTGGAAATCCACCTGTAAATATTCTGTCTCTATGCCGTGATTAGAAAGAATATTTACAAGGTTTTCACCGTGATTGTCTGTCCCGATTTTTGAAATAAGTGCCGGGTTAGTACCAAGTTTTTTTAGATGGTAGGCCACGTTCGTGGGAGCTCCACCCGGAAGCAGGCCTGTAGGAAGAATGTCCCAAAGTACTTCACCAAAGCATACTACTTCATTCTGTGACGATGGTTCGCCTGTGGTAGTTTTTGTGTTCATATGGCTCACGTTTGAACACGCAACTTAGGCTCTGTATGCAAGTTTGTATTTTGATATCGTAACTATTACTTCATAAAACGAACTTTCTTCACTACAAGCGCTAAAAGGCTGATAATCAATGCATATTTAGTCTCGGTTTTATTTGTTTTTGCGAGGTGTTTTTGAATTTGTAACAGGTCTTTTCAAATTTGTATGTACTTCAAAACATATTTTTACTGTACATTTTCATAATTTGTACTTTTGATCAGATTGTGCGATATGAAAAACTCACGTCATACCCCTTTGTGGAAATTGCTGCATTGGCATGGTCTAAGAACCCTGCTTCCCATAATGCTTTCTTTTAGTATTTTATTTCATTCCTGTGCTCCGAATACCCCGGTTGGTAAATACAAAATCGGTTTCTCACAATGCATGGGTGCCGATCAATGGAGAAAAACAATGCTGGCCGAGATGCGAAGAGAGCTTTCATTCCACGATAACGTCGAACTAATTTTTAGAGATGCAGAAGGCAACAGCGATAAACAAAACCGGCAAATCAATGACCTGGTTAATCAAAAGATCGACTTACTGATCGTATCCCCTAATGAGGTACAGCCACTATCACAAACAATCGAAAAAGTTTACAACACAGGCATACCGGTCGTAGTGGTCGACCGCCGCACTAATACAAATAAGTATACTGCGTTCATTGGTGCAGGAAATTTTGAAGTGGGCCAAAATGCCGGCAGATATGCGGTTATGGCTCTGAAAGGTAGAGGCAATATAATGGAAGTAACGGGCTTGCCCGATGCGTCGCCGGTTATCGACAGGCATAATGGCTTTATGAATATTATAGCAAACTACCCTCAAATAAACTTTCTGAAAAAAATAGATGGTGATTGGGAAAAAAAATCGTTCAACAAAACCGTAGAGGAAGCAATATTATCGCTGGGAAATATTAACCTTGTATTTGCACAGAACGATCGTATGGCTTTTGCTGTTTACAATATTTGCAAAAAACTTCATCTCGAAAATAAGATAAAGATTATTGGGATAGATGGCCTTCCACAAAAGGGTGAAGGGCTCGACATGGTCGAGAATAAAAATATCGCTGCCACTGTGTTGTATCCGACAGGTGGACAGGAGGCTATTTTAACCGCAGTAAATATTCTGGAAAAGAAACCTTATAAAAAGGAAAACCAGCTACTCACCACCATTATCGACTCATCTAATGTGAGGATAATGAAACTACAGAATAAAAAAGTGTTGGCGCAGCAGGAAGATATTGACAACCGACAAAAAAAGATTGAAGAACAGGTAAAAATTACCCACAACCAAACCAATGCTATTTATGGCATTTCATTCACCCTGCTTCTTACTTTAACCCTGGGAAGCATTGTATTCTATTCCCTGCGGGAAAACAGGAAAATTAATAAAAAGCTGCAGCTACAAAACCTGGAGATACTTGAGCAAAAAAACAAGCTGGAGGAATTATCGGCGAAAGCGCAGGCAGCCAATGAAGCTAAAGTGAAGTTTTTCACCAACATCTCTCACGAATTCAGAACACCATTAACGCTGATACTTGGCCCACTTGAAGAATTATTAGGCGGTGGCGGTAAAAATCAATACAACCGCATTCAGAACCTTAACCTAATTCATAAGAACGTCATCCGGCTGCTTCGGCTGATTAACCAATTAATGGATTTCAGAAAGATTGAAGTTGACAAGATGAAATTGAAAGCTTCTGAAAATGAGCTGGTTTCTTTTGTATCTGACATTATTGATTCATACAAAAGCATAGCGCATAAAAGAAATATTGACCTGAGACTAATTACCAACGAAAGACAACTGACTGTTTGGTTTGATGTAAACATGCTTGATAAGGTTGTGTTTAATCTTTTGTCTAATGCTTTTAAGTTTACCAAAGATGATGGTTACATTCACGTTTATATCAATAAAAGCGATACCGGCAACGAGGCTGTAATAAAAGTGGAAGATAATGGCATTGGCATGAATGAAGATGTTTGCGAGCATGCTTTCGAGTTATTTTACCAGGGTGAATATGACCAGCACAAAGGATCGGGATTGGGACTCGCTTTATCTAAAGAGTTAATTAAACTTCACAAAGGATCAATTACGGTAAACAGTAAAAAATGGAAAGGGACAACTTTTGAAATTACATTACCACTCGAACAAAATCAGTTTGCAAAACAAGACCTGAAAATTAATCGGGAAAATACCCCGATCTTTTATGAAGATGAGAAAGTTTATAGAACCGAAATCGAACCGGAACGAATTGTAAAGAGTGAGGTTGAAGGAATTGAAAAAAATAAAGACCACTCGATATTATTAATTGAGGATAATGATGAGTTAAGAACTTTTCTTAAAGATAAATTGCAGGGCCAATATGAAATAATAGAAGCAAATGATGGCCAATCAGCAATACAACAGGCTTTTGATACTGTGCCAGACTTAATTATTAGTGACGTAGTGATACCTGGTAAAGACGGGCTTGCAGTGCTAAACATTATTAAAGGCGACATAAGGACTTCTCATATCCCTATTATTTTATTATCCGGCAAAACAAGCGTAGAGCACCAGGTCGAAGGGATGAAGAACAAGGCAGATGCCTATGTTACAAAGCCTTTTCACGTACAATTTCTTGAACATACCATTCAAAGTCTTTTATCCAATCGGGCAATCTTAAAAGAACATTTCACTTCTGAACTGCCCTCCAACCTTAAAACTCAAACGGTAGGTAAACTGGACAAAAAGTTTGTGAGCGAATTTACGTCTGTTGTAGAGAGTAATCTTTCAAATGAAGAGTTTGCCGTTGAAGATATTTGTAAAGCTTTAGGAGTTTCGAGAGTTCAACTATATAGAAAAGTAAAAGCGCTTTTGAATATCAATGTAAACGACTACATATTAAACTGCAGGCTTCAGAAAGCAAAATACCTTTTGCAGCACGAAGAATTAACGATAAGTGAAATTGCTTATAAAGTCGGATTTTCTTCACCTGCTTATTTTTCTACAGTTTTTAAATCAAAGTTTGGTGTAACGCCTAAGGCTTTTAAGGAGAAGTAATTTGCAGTATACAGCAACGCAGGATATCACTTTACCAATTTTGAAGAAACTTAAAGAAAAGCAAAATAACTCGTAGGGAAATCAAATAAATGTCAGGAAAACATAAAATACTTGTTGTCAGAAATTTTATTTACGAATAATTTGCACCTTCAGAATTGCGATAATGCAAAGCCTGCCATTAATATAAGTCACGATGCTGCTATTAGGTATTGACGTTGGTACATCCTCCATTAAAGTTTCTGTTGTTGATTCTCAAACCAATTTGTGTGTTGCCTCGGCTCAGTATCCCGATGTTGAAAGTGAAATAAAAACACTGCAGCCGGGTTGGGCAGAACAATCGCCCGAAATGTGGTGGCAACATATACAGCAGGCAATCAAACGCATCGGCTCAACTCATTCAATCAATCTGCACGATGTCGGTGCTATCGGCATTGCTTACCAAATGCACGGACTGGTAGTTGTCGACAATAAGCAAAAGCCATTACGTGATTCTATCATCTGGTGCGACAGCCGTGCCGTTTCTTACGGTGACAAAGCTTTCAAGACAATTGGCGAAGAAAAGTCATTGTCGCACCTCCTTAATTCTCCAGGCAACTTTACTGCAGCCAAGCTTGCATGGGTCAAAGAAAATGAACCAGAGCTGTATGATAAGATTGATAAAATAATGCTTCCAGGAGATTACATCGCTATGAAGCTTACCGGCGAAGTAACTACCAGTTCGTCGGCGCTTTCTGAAGGTGTGTTCTGGGATTTTCAAAGAGATGCCCTTTCGGAAGATGTCATCAATTATTTCGGTTTTGATACGGCTTTCATTCCTTCCATTCATCCCGTGTTTGCCGAACATGGCCGATTGAAGAATTCGGTGGCGCAATTGTTAGGATTAAAAGAAGGTATACCCGTTACTTATAAAGCCGGCGATCAGCCAAATAATGCTTTATCGCTAAATGTGCTGAAGCCCGGTGAAGTAGCCGCTACGGCCGGCACATCAGGTGTAATATATGGAGTGAGTGATAGTCTTAATTACGACAAACAATCGCGGGTAAACACCTTTGCCCACGTGAACCATCAAAGTACTGAAAAACGTTTGGGCGTTCTGCTGTGCATAAACGGAACGGGTATTTTAAACCGCTGGGTGCGGGATAACACTGCTCCGGATTTATCGTACAAAACGATAGATGCAGAGGCTGCTAAAATACCGGCGGGAAGTAACGGTTTATATGTATTGCCATTTGGAAACGGCGCCGAAAGAATGCTGAATAATAAAATAGTCGGTTGTCATTTTAGCGGTATCGATTTCAATATTCATACACGTGCTCACATCTTTCGTGCTGCGCAGGAAGGTATTGCTTTTGCATTTCGGTATGGCCTCGACATTATGCGCGAAAACGGAATGGATCCCACCATTATACGTGCAGGTAAGGCCAATATGTTTTACAGTCCGGTCTTTACCGAAGCGTTTGTAAATGCAACCGGCGTGCCTGTCGAGTTGTATGCAACTGATGGCAGCGTAGGTGCAGCCATTGGCGCAGGAATAGGAGTGAAAGCTTTCGCAAATGTACAGGAGGCGTTTAGCAATATGAAGCCTCTGCAACTGGTTGAGCCAAATGACCGGGAAACATACAATCAGCTATACGAAGAATGGAAGAAGGTGCTGGAGAGGGAGATAGTAGTCAGTAGTCAGTAGTAGGGAGTGGGGAGTAAAGAGTAGGGAGGAAGGAGTAGGGAGTAAAGAGTAGGGAGATAGGAGTAAAGAGATAGTAGTAAGTAGGAATCGATTAATGCAAAAGGGATTGCTTTGTTCCTCGTAATGACGGGGGAGATGTAAAGTTGAAGTGGTAGTTAAAATGATTATTAAACAATTAAAAGCACCGCTCCTTCTCCTTCAGGAGAAGGAGAAGGAGGATGAGGTAATATGCAGTAAGGAGGGATTTTGGTAACGGGCAGTAGTTCTTTTTTCGGCATCGTTGTGTCACTCCCTTGTACTGGTGGTAACTTTATTGAGCATAAGAAAAGAAGTTAGATGTTCAGCTAATGATTGAAGTTAATAAGTCAAAACATTCTTCAATCCTTTTAATCCCAACAGTCCCATGAGTCCCTGTCTAGATAAAAGTAAAACAAAAAGCGCAAACAAAGAACCAGCAGATGAACGGAATGCGACGCAACGATGACTAATAAAAGAACAAATTTTTCTACCAAAATCATGGAAGCTAAAATCACTAAATCACAACATCACAAATCACAACATCACAAAATTAAAATTTATGTCAGTCTTACTTGGTGAAAAAGAGTTTTTTAAAGGCATCGGGCAAATACAATACGAAGGACCTGAAAGCGATAACCCGATGGCTTTTCAGTGGTACGATGAAAATAAAATAGTTGCGGGTAAAACGATGAAAGACTACCTGAAGTTTTCCTGCGCTTACTGGCATTCGTTCTGCAACGACGGCTCTGACCCTTTTGGTCCCGGCACGCACATTTTTCCCTGGAATGCAAAACAGGATGCAGTGGAAAGAGCAAAAGATAAAATGGATGCTGCATTTGAGTTCATGACTAAAATGGGCTTGCATTATTACTGTTTTCACGACTTGGACGTGGTCGATTTTACCAGTGATGTAGCAGATAATGAGAGAAGATTGCAGGCAATGGTGGAGTATGCAAAAGACAAGCAGGCAAAAACAGGCATTAAACTTTTGTGGGGAACAGCCAACGTGTTTTCGCATCGACGTTATATGAATGGGGCATCAACCAATCCTGATTTTCATGTGCTGGCACACGCAGCCGCGCAGGTAAAAGGCGCCCTGGATGCGACCATTGCATTAGGTGGCGAAAACTATGTTTTCTGGGGTGGCAGAGAAGGCTATATGACCTTGCTGAACACCAACATGAAACGCGAACAGGAGCATTTGGCTAAGTTCTTACATACTGCGAAAGACTATGCAAGAAAGCAGGGCTTTAAAGGAACATTCTTTATAGAGCCTAAGCCGATGGAGCCAACAAAGCATCAGTATGATTATGATGCGGCAACGGTTGTAGGTTTTCTTAACCGGTATGGTTTACAGGATGATTTTAAAATAAACCTTGAGGTGAATCATGCGACTTTGGCGGGTCATACTTTCGCTCACGAAGTACAGGTAGCTGCCGATGCAGGGATGCTTGGTTCATTGGATGCGAACCGCGGCGACTACCAGAATGGCTGGGATACAGACCAGTTTCCCAACAGTGTGGAAGAACTGACAGAAGCGATGCTGATCGTGCTGGAAGCAGGCGGCTTGCAGGGAGGCGGAGTAAACTTCGATGCTAAGATCCGCAGAAATTCTACCGACCCTGCCGACCTGTTTTATGGTCATATTGGTGGAATGGACGTGTTTGCAAGAGCGTTGATAACAGCAGAAAAAATTCTGAATACATCAGAATATAAAAAGATAAGAACAGACCGCTATGCCTCTTTTGACAGTGGCAAAGGTGCAGAATTTGAACAGGGAAAATTGTCTCTTGAAGATTTACGGAATTACGCTGCAGAAAATGGTGAGCCTGAAACAAGAAGCGGCAGGCAGGAATATTTGGAAAATTTGATTAACAGGTATATTTAAACCCCAAACCCCTGAAGGGGCTTTAGAAGCACAACTTGACAAATAATGCATTTTTCTGGTAAAACGAAACGACTTAAAATGAAAAAAATATCGTGGCTTTTTATTGCAGGTACATTTCTTTTTATTGCCATTTCAGCAACGGCACAAACAAAGACAAGAACAACCGAAAGTTTTGATAACAACTGGAAGTTCATGCTTGACAGTGTGAAAGATAATTCCGACCCGTTTATCAATGATGCAGGATGGCGTAAGCTAAATGTGCCGCACGACTGGAGCATTGAAGGTGAATTCAATGAGAAAAATCCTGCCAAAGCCGAAGGGGGAGCTTTGCCTGGTGGCATTGGCTGGTATCGTAAAACTTTCACAGTTCCTGCCACTTCCAAAGGCAAAACCGTTCTTATCACTTTTGATGGGGTTTACCGCAACAGCGAAGTATTTCTTAATGGTCATTCCCTGGGTATTCGTCCCAACGGGTATATTTCGTTTCAATATGACTTAACCCCTTACCTCAATTTTGGTAATAAGCTGAATGTAATTGCGGTAAAAGCCAACAACCTCGATCAGCCAAACTCCCGTTGGTACAGTGGTTCGGGCATTTACCGCAATGTATGGCTGACGACCGTGAATAAAGTGCATGTTGATAATTGGG
>CAXUMK010000026.1:28675-36954 GCA_964251885.1 uncultured Segetibacter sp.
GACATCTCCGTTGCGTCTGCTACAGTAAATGTTGTTACAAGTATTAAAAATCAAAATACCGGTGATCAGCCCATTACTTTGACAACTACAGTGTATGATGCCTTGGGCAAACAGGTAGCAACATCTTCTAAAAAAGCAACGATTGCAAGTGATGAAACACTTGTTAACAGTCCGGCAACTCCTTTAAAACAAACGCTGGTTGTCAAACTTCCAAAGCTGTGGTCTGTAGAGAGCCCTTATTTGTACAAAGCAGTTTCGCAAGTAATGGTTAATGGAAAAGTAATGGATACTTATGAAACAAAATTCGGTATCCGCCATTTTGCCTTTGACATTGATAAAGGGTTTTCTTTAAATGGAAAGTCTGTAAAGATATTAGGTGTTTGTGATCACCACGATTTGGGAGCTTTAGGTGCAGCGGTCAATACAAGAGCGCTTGAAAGGCAATTGCAGATTTTGAAAGGGATGGGTTGCAATGGCATTCGTACCTCACACAATCCACCTGCTCCCGAGTTGCTTGATCTGGCTGATAAAATGGGCTTCATCGTGATGGACGAGGCTTTTGATATGTGGGCAAAACAAAAGACGAAATACGACTATCATTTGTATTGGAACGAATGGCATCGCAAAGACCTCGAAGACCAGATACTGCGAGACAGAAACCATCCGTCGGTTTTTATATGGAGTGTCGGAAACGAAATACCCGAACAGGGCGATTCTTCAGGAAGCCGCATAGGAACAGAACTGGTAAACATTGTAAAAGCCCTTGATACCACAAGAGAAATCAGCACTGCTAATGACCGCCCCGAGGTAGGTAACAACATCGTAAAGTCAGGCGCCTTTGACCTCATTGGCTATAATTACCATCACTGGCTTTGGGATAAGTTTCCGCAAACATTTCCCGGCAAAAAAATGATTGTAACCGAAAGCACTTCTGCCTTGGAAACCCGTGGCTTTTACGACCTTATACCCTTTGATACCATTCGCCGCTGGCCTAAAAGATGGGATATTCCATTCAAAAATCCTGATGGCAGTTACAACGTTTCGGCTTACGATAATATCAGTGCTCCGTGGGGCTCGCTTCATGAGGAAAGTTTAAAGCCTTTGCTGAGATATGATTTCGTTTCAGGCATGTACATCTGGACAGGGTTCGATTATCTTGGCGAACCAACTCCATACTCCTGGCCTGCCCGCAGTTCTTACTTTGGCATCATTGACCTCGCCGGATTTCCTAAAGATGTATATTATCTGTATCAAAGTTTATTTACCAAAAAGCCGGTGTTACATATTTACCCTCACTGGAACTGGAAACAGGGCGATACAGTGGACGTGGTTTCATACTACAACAATGCTGATGAAGTAGAGTTGTTTTTAAACGGAACATCACTTGGCGTACAAAGGAAAACAGGAGATGACCTGCATGTAAAATGGCGGGTTCCCTTTGCACCCGGAACACTAAAAGCGGTATCAAGAAAGGATGGGAAAGTGGTGCTAACCAAAACAGTAATGACAGCCGGTGCTGCTTCAAAAGTTATTTTAAAAGCAGACCGAACCAAAATAAAACCTGACGGAAAAGATCTGTCATTTGTTACAGCCACCATTGTGGACAAAAACGGTGTAACGGTGCCCGATGCGAGTAACCTGGTAAAATTTACTGTAAGCGGAGCGGGCTTTATTGCAGGTGTTGACAGCGGCGACCCGATCAGTCATGAGTCGTTTAAGGGTAAACAACACACTGCACTAAACGGACTTGCACTGGCAATACTGCAATCGAATGGTAAGGCTGGGAAGATTACATTAACGGCGGGTGGGGATGGATTGCAGCCATCAACGGTTCTTATTCAGGCACAGTAGAAGCAGACCGCATTCATGTAGGAACAGGCCGCGGCCTGTTCCTACAATGCCGAAGAAAGAACAAATGCCCGTATCAAAAATAAAATTCAAAACACCCATGCTTACAAAACCAATTACCAAAGCCGGGCTTCTTAAAAAAGGAATGTCGGCCTTGCTGTTGATAAACCTTTTACTGCCTTTTATTTCTAAGGCAACCATAAAGTCTTATAAACCTGATGCCGATGGAGTAACCTTTTTGCTCGATAAAGGATTGATGAAAGTAAAGGTGTGCACTAATGACATCGTTGAGGTGAAGTACACTGTTTTTAATGCGTTTCCTGCAAAGACTTCTCTTGTAGTAGTGAATTCCTGGGCGGCTAAAACTGCTTTTAAAGTTTCACAAAGCAATAATCAAATCACTATCACAACGGCAAGATTGAAAGTGAAAGTTGATAAGGCAACAAATGCTGTCACTTATACAGATTTGAATGACAATGAAATTGTTTCGGAAGCGAAGACTGACAACAAATCAATGACCGCTGCAACTATTGCAGGTATCAGCACTTATAATTGTACGACGAGCTTTAATTCTCCTGCTCATGAAGGATTGTATGGTCTCGGTTGTCATCCGCTCGATTCCGGTTCTATCAACTACAAAGGCCGTAACCAGGATTTGCGTATCAGGTATCTTACCGGAGCTATTCCGGTTCTTTTATCTACAAAGGGGTATGGATTGATGTGGGACAATTATGCTGCATCTGATTTTTATGGCGGTGAAGAGAATAATACAAAATATAAGTACGTATCCGAAAGCGGAAAAATGGTTGATTATTACTTCTTTTACGGACCTGATTTCGACAAAATTATTAATGGGTACCGTACAACAACCGGCAGAGCGCCCATGTTTCCCAAATGGGCTTTCGGACTGTTTCAGTCGCAGGACAGGTATAAAACCCAGGCAGAGATTTTATCGGTAAAAGACAACTATCGCAAAAATCATATTCCGGTTGACGTGATTGTGCAGGACTGGTATTACTGGGATCCGTTACCAATCGGTTCGCATGTAATGAACCCGGCAGGTTATCCCAATCCAAAGGCAATGGTAGATGAATTGCACAAGGCAAATATCCACGCAATGATTTCTATCTGGCCTGTTTTCGGCTCAGGAACCCCTAATTTTGACGCGTTGAAAAAAATGGGAGGACTTACCAGCATCACCTGGGATAATGTGGTCACCCATACATTCGATACTTATTATGATGCACACAATCCTAAAGCAAGAGAACTGTATTGGGAACAGGCACGTGACAGTCTTGTAAAACGGTATGGCTGGGATGCGTGGTGGATCGACCAGTGCGAACCCGACAATGGAGCCTTACTCGATGAAAGAAGAAAAGCCAATTTTTATACCGGTAAAGGAATCGATTATTTCAACACGTATTCATTGGCTCATACAATCGGTATCAACCAGGGCTGGAAGAGAGATATCGCCGGTAAGCGTTCTTTCTTCCTTTCGCGACAGGCATTTGCCGGTCAGCAGCGCAATGGCACTACTTTATGGTCATCAGACATTACCTGCACCTGGGATGCTTACAAAATCCAGGTACCGCAAGGCATCAATGCATGTACATCAGGCTTACCTTACTGGACATCTGATATTGGCGGTTACCATTACCACTGGACTATTCCTGACTGGAAGAAACCAGAGAACCGCGAACTGTTTACCCGCTGGTTTCAGTTTGGCACTTTCTGCCCTATTTTCAGAATTCACGGAAAAGGAGAGCGTGCTTTATTCTCCGACAACTGGGATGATAAAACAAAGAAGATCCTGTTGAATTTTGATAACCTGCGTTATCGCCTGCTGCCTTACATTTATTCCCTTGCAGGAAGGGCGACTATTGATAACTACACTATCATGCGTTCGCTGGCTTTTGATTTTAGAAACGACCCACAGGTTCAAAACATCCCCGATCAGTATATGTTTGGTCCCGCTTTTCTCGTTAATCCTGTAACAGAACAATTATACAGCGGAGACAATGCGGCCAATAACAAATCAAGCAGGCAGGTTTATTTGCCACAATCAACTTCATGGTACGACTTCTGGACAGGTAAAAAAACAGATGGCGGTAAAACCATAAACGCCGATGCCCCTATAGATATTTTGCCTTTGTATGTAAAAGCCGGCTCTATCGTACCAATGGGACCTTTTATGGAATATGCGACTGAAAAGAAGCCTGACAATTTAGAGCTGCGCATCTATCCCGGCGCCAATGGACAGTTTACCTTTTACGAAGACGAGAACGACAATTACAACTACGAAAAAGGCCAGTACGCAACGTTCACCTTCAACTGGAATGATAAGCAGCGCCAGTTAACTATTTCAGATACAAAAGGCAGTTACCCCGCAATGCTCAAACAACGCACTTTTAATATAGTGCTGGTTGATGAAAATCATGGAAACAATGTAGCTCCCTCACAGCAGTTTGATAAAGTGGTTAAGTATAGTGGCAAGATGGTAAAAGTCAGTCTATAACAGGATAGATGATTCATAATGGGACGGAAGATTACAAAGAGTGAAAACAACTATACTGAACGGATAAATGGTGTGCAGAATTTTTAGGAACCGAGCCAATTACTACTATTTTACATCGTTGCGTCGCACTCTTGTACTTTTAATTCTTTACTCGACAAGCCAAAGATAGCCACTTGTATCATTGGATCATTTAGTTAATAAGTCATTTAGTCATTAATCAGTAAGAAGTACTAACATCCAACGCCATTACAACCATTTGTTCTTTCTTCTGCTCCCGTTGTGTCCTTGTGCCGCATCTTTTCATAGCAGTTTATACACCCCGGCATTATCTGTACATCATTCTTAAGTCCCCATAGAATTTGAATGAACAACATATAACCTTATTACCTTAGTAACCAACACCTCTGCCCAAAATAACTAACCTTATTACCTTCTATCGAGTATAAAGATTGTGGTATTCTGTTTATAACCTAATGATAAGGTAATAAGGTTTTTTCTTTCTCTTTTTGTCTGTTACTAAGGTAATAAGGTTTTTTATGCCGGTATCTGTAATGCATTGCTTATGCTGTTCAGTTAAAGTTATACAAATCCCTTTCTGTATGCTATTGTTAGGTACATTAGTGCTTTTAAAAAAAGCCCAATAAAGCTATACAAGTACAAGTGTGCGACGCAAGGCTGACTCATAGTAGTAATACAGCCTGGCTCATAAAATAGCATTGTACTACTTGTCCCGTTAGCGGAATTTTATAAGGCTTTAAGTATAGCATTTAAGTTAAAAACCCGCCTTGAAATATTATAAAACATGATAAAAATGACAGTATTCAAGCTACATAAAATCGCCTTTGTTTTGCCTGCGTTTTTTACAGGCTTTTCTGCATTCTGCCAGCAGGCTGCCCTGGTCAAAGAAATCAACAGGATAAACACGCCGGCGGTTGCATTGGCGCCGCTTCGTTACCTGGCATCAGACGAATTAAAAGGGCGTGCAACGCTACGGCCCGAAATAAACATTGCTGCACAGTATATAAGTGATCAGTTCAGGAAATTGGGCGTAAAAGAAGTTCCGGGAACGAAAAATTATTTTCAGCCTTTTACAATTACCATTGCAAAACCTGCCACAACAGGAACATTTGCCCTTAACGATAAAAATTTTTCAATAGGTGATAATTTGGTACAGGTGAAAGGGAAAGATATTTCTTTAAACGCACCGGTAGTGTATGCAGGTCATGGAATGAAAGAAGATGAATTACCCGATGTAAAAGGGAAAATTGTGGTTACAGAAATTGGATCAAGCGATTCTACTTCTTTTATGGAAGGCTTTTTTTCAATTGGAGAGAAACAAAAGTTTTTGCAGCAAAAAGGCGCGGTTGCTTTGGTTGAAAGGTTTAAAAAGGAAAACTTTTCATGGGAACGGCTGCAGAAATATTTATCCGGCGAGCATCCTGTGATTGAGGAAGGCGATGCAGGCATCAGTTTGCCTGTGTTTATGATAAACGATAAAGACAGTTCGATGCGTTTGCTTAAAAATAACCCGGCAACAGGCTCTATAAATATAACCGGCTCTGTAACAACAGGTGTACCTGCAAAAAATGTATTGGGCTGGGTCGAAGGAACGGATGCTAAACTAAAAGACCAGTTTGTTGTGCTTACAGCTCATTATGACCATTTGGGCGTAGCAAAGAAGCCGGTAATGGAAAATGGCAAACTCGACAGCATATACAATGGTGCAAGAGACAACGCCATTGGAACTGCTGCGGTAATTGATGCAGCAAGGTATTTCGCCCAGCATCCTGCAAAAAGGTCTGTTTTATTTATTGCTTATACCGCCGAAGAAATAGGTGAGATCGGGAGTAAGTACTTTGCTGCGCATCCTGCAATACCACTAAATAAACTAGTGTATAACCTGAATATTGATAATGCCAGCTATAACGACACAACGATTGTTTCTGTTATAGGACTTGGCCGTACTTCGGCTGATGATGACATCAAAAAAGCATGTGCAGCTTTTGGTCTTACCGCTATGCCCGACCCTGCTCCTGAGCAAAATTTATTTGACCGCAGCGACAATACTCAATTGGCTGTAAAAGGAATTCCTGCACCCACCTTTAGTCTGGGTATAAAAAAGTTTGATGATGAAATAACGAAACGCTATCATCAGTTAAGCGATGAGGTAGAAAATTTTGATCTCAATTACGGCATAAAGTATATCCATTCCTTTATACTTGCTGCCAAATATATCGCTGACGATCCCAAACAACCCGAATGGATAAGCGGTGACAAGTATGAAGCAGCGTGGAAAAAGTTGTATCAACAGGTGAATGGGCAATAGTGAATAGTGAAAAGGTGAATAGGTGAATAGGCAATAGTGAATAGTCAAAGGTGAATAGCAATAGTGAGTAGTGAAAGTTTATTTGCGCTTCACCATTGATCATTGACAATTCACCACTCACCATTCACCCCTCACGCGCTGAGATATTTTACAAAGCTTCTTTTAGCTATTGGCAATAGAGTTTCTTCGAGAGGATAGGCGAGGTCTGTTTCAATATTGTACACTGCGGGGTTTGGTAATTCGCGGCGGTTTTTAATCAGTTCAACTTTGATGTTTTCTGGAGAGTTGCTTACTGTCCGCTCCCATTTATGAATGTAATCAGTGCGGATGCCACGGTATTTTTCATCGTGCTTTTCAAAGAAAGTAAGCCTGTAATAGTAAACAACTGTTGCATTATACTTTCCATCTTTCAGAAATAAATAACCTTCATTGGTATCAAGAGGTACAAGACCAACCGGTTCTATGTTTAGTTTGGTTTCTACAAATTCATAAATCTCAGATCCCGTTTTTATAGTACTTTTTATCTTATTAGCTGAGTAATGCATGATGTCTTCCAACTCTTTCATAAGTTCATCATCTTCGATCATTCTTTCATAAGCAAACTGCAGTTTCTGAATGTTGATATCAGTTAACTGTTTGGGAAAATGCTCCTGCAAAAACTTTTTATTTTCTCTGAATGAGACAATGTTGTTGTAGTGAAAGATAATGTCAGCAAGCTGAGGGTAGAGCTTGTTTTCGTTGAAATATTTATTTACTTCCGTCAGATACGCCAGCAGTGTATATTTCTTTAATTCGAAATCAATATATCCTTCAGTAAACCATGTTTCAGATAGTGTTTTCATAGCCCGAGGTTTTATTTGAACAATTACTCAATAGACATCCCAACGATATAAACGATTAAAAGGAACACATCGTATTAACAACGCTTTAAAATACGATAATAAGTAATATGGAAGCGCTTTATATAAAAAGAATCTTATCGCAACAAAGAGGTTGCACGGTAAGAAAAAGTACCCCAAACCCCTAAAGGGGCTTTAAAACTAATCCTAATCCTCTAAAGGGGACTTAAAGAATACTTAATCAGATTATAGATTCCTTTATAGGGCGAGGGTTTAGTTGTAAGGCAAGCAGATAGGTTAAAAGCTGCATAAAGGTTTGCGGTACAAGTGAGTGACACAACAATGTACCACAATAAACTAATGTTCGTCCCCAAAAAAACTCTTGAGTTGACGCGTATGCTTCTGAGGCATGACGACCCAATAAGTTTGACGGGGCAGGCAGTAACGGTTACTTATAGTAGTAATTTCAGCTAGGCTATTCCCTCGCCTTTAGGGCGGGAAGTTAAGCCCCTTTAGGGGTTGGGGGCTTGGCTGTCTAATTTTCTCTTGTCACATCCCAGTTTTCAAACTCTTTTGCAACTTCGGTAAGAAAGCCTGCTCCCACGCTACCATCTACTACACGATGGTCGTAGCTTAGAGACAGATACATCATGTGGCGTATACCAATTGAATCGCCTTGCGCAGTTTCTATCACCATCGGACGTTTTTTAATAGCGCCAACTGCAAGAATAGCCACCTGTGGCTGGTTAAT
>CAXUMK010000027.1:0-21014 GCA_964251885.1 uncultured Segetibacter sp.
GACGCACTGTGTTCAGGTCGCAGCGTTCGCAAGGATGTGCTGGTTCGAATCCAGTCTTGGGCACTTTTACAAATTATAACCCCTGCAGGCATTGGCTTTCAGGGGTTTCTTATTTATTGGCGACGGAAGAGGGATCGGTTTAACTATTTTGTCCGTATTGCTTTGTCATTTAGTTAAGCATAAATATCAATTGCACTGCCCTTTAGGCAGTGGATATTTTTAGTTTCTTCTGGCTTTAGCCACACAATTGCCTAAAGCCCGATTGCTATTCCTAACTTATCCCCGACCTAAAGGACGGGGGCAAGAAATAATCCTTAACTAAACAACATTTAGAATTATATAAAAGGTCACATTTCAGTAGTTGTAAGAAGTACCTGCCAGGCTTCATCAACTTTTCCTTTGGTTAATAGTTCAGCAGCGTACTGATGCACTTCATCTTCCATCTCGTCGGGTGTAAGAGAATAATATTGAAAAATATTTTTAAGTGTAGCATCTTCGAAAGATGGATCAACGGCAGGCACTTGATCCACATTGGAAAGAAGCGCCAGTTGCTGCTTAGTCAAAATTCTGCTGTGTGTAATGTTTGCCGGAAGTTCTATCACTTTGATTTTATTTTGAAAGTATCACCATTTTTCTTCTTCTGACGGGCTGTTACTTTTAAAAGCTTTTCTTGTTTCGATCTTTTGCAACTGCCTTTCTATTATTAAAGTAGCAATGATGTCTCCGGCTGGCGTTGTGCCAGACTCTCTTAAAAGCGCTTTTAGTTTTTTCTCTGAAATATCGAGCCGATACATCAATGAAATGAGGCGTGAGAAATCGTTGGTAATTAAAAAATTAATTTTTTTCAGCAATAGCCTGGTGCAATTGCGCATAAGTCCAGGCAGCGTCGTCAGCAATCAGTTGATAGGTATACAACTCATTTGCTGCTTCTTTTATTGTTTTGTTTGTATACATAACAGCTTTTTAAAACTTTTCAACTACACCCAGAGCAAATAAAGCAAAGTCATATTTTACCGGGTCGGCAGCATCTAATGTACGAAGGTTATTGGTTAGCTCAAGACCGGCAACCCAATCTATTTTGTTTCTCTGCAGCAGGTTAAATCGATAGGCAACTCTTGCCACATGTACATCTACCGGGCATACAAGCTGGGCAGGAGATATCTTTTTCCAGATGCCAAAATCCACTCCTTTTTTGTCTCGTCTAACCATCCATCGCAAAAACATGTTCAGCCTTTTGCAGGTGCTGTTCTTTGCTGGTGAAGCGATGTGTTTCCTGGTTCTTGGCGGCGCATCTTCCAATGAGAAAAAGTATCTGAAAAAGTAATTCAGGGCATTTTCTGTGGTTTCGTTGTGCTTATCCATTCCCCCAGTAAAAGCTGTTTCTAAAGACTGGCTGTAAGAATAATGATGGTGCAGGAAATGAATAAAATACAAAAGGTCTGTATCGTTGAAGGTGCGGTGCTTGAATCCTAACAGCCTTTTTAAGTCATTGTCGTTGTGATGCAAAATAAAGTCGTGCGGAGCGTTGTCCATCCGCTGCAAAAGCTCTTTTGATTTTTTTATGATAACAGTACGGTTTCCCCAGGCAAAAATGGAAGCAAATAATGCCGCTATTTCAATGTCTTGTTTTTTAGTGAAAAGATGCGGGATGCAAACAGGGTCATCTTTGATGAAGGCACGGGTGTTATACTGTTCTACTTTACTGTCGAGAAAATCTTTCAATTCGCTGGTCACGGGGTCAAAGGTAAGCGATGTAACTTTTATGACTTTTGCCGTAGCAGGATCGTCGTAACTCGCTCATCCAAAAGGCATTGTTTTTGTGCCACATTTAAAAAATGATTGTATGCAAGACCAGACATTTCAGCTATTGCTAAATGGAGTTCCTTATATCGTTAAAGCCGCTCCTTTTGAATTTAATACAGAAACCCGTTTCACCGTGAGCTATAACGGCAGCGATGATTTTGTTTTTACTTACGATACCAGCGTAGGACAATATGTAGCTATCGGCGACGACTCTGATATGATTCCTGCCGACCTTGAAGTGGCGATAGCGGAAAGGTTATATGCTTTGGTTTGATAATGATAAAGATTCTTTCTATTCCTGCGCCTGCTGAGTCAGACGCTTTTTATCTTATACTACCAGGAATTTTCAAATGGCTTCTACAAATCACAAAAAAGAAATTAACGGCTGCTTTTCTTCGCACGGCTTACATTTGCAGAATTTGTTTTTACTATGCCAAAAGATAATTCTATCACATCTGTCTTAATAATCGGCTCAGGACCTATTGTAATCGGGCAAGCGTGTGAATTTGACTATTCGGGTTCGCAGGCTGCAAGAAGCTTACGTGAAGAAGGAATAAAGGTGATACTGATCAACAGCAATCCCGCCACCATTATGACTGACCCGATGATGGCGGACAAGGTTTACCTGCTTCCTCTAACTGTTGAAAGCATTGAGCAAATACTTGAGGAAAACCAGATTGATGCAGTTTTACCCACGATGGGTGGCCAAACGGCGCTTAACCTTTGTAAAGAAGCAGACGAATTGGGCGTATGGGAAAAATACAATTGCCGCATGATAGGGGTTGACGTGGCCGCCATTGATACCGCCGAGGACAGGGAAAAATTCAGGCAGTTGATGGTGAAGATAGGAATAGCCGTAGCGCCAAGCCGGGTTGCCAACAGCTTTTTGGAAGGAAAAGAATTTGCGCAGGAGATAGGATTTCCTTTGGTGATACGCCCTTCATTTACTTTGGGCGGAACAGGCGGCGGATTTGTGCACAGCAAAGATGAACTGGATGAAGCCCTTGACCGAGGTCTGACCGCTTCGCCAATACATGAGGTGCTGGTAGAAAAAGCGGTGCTTGGCTGGAAAGAATTTGAGCTTGAACTGCTGCGCGACCAGGCAGATAATGTTGTTATTATTTGTACCGTCGAAAACGTTGACCCAATGGGCATTCATACGGGAGACAGTATAACAGTTGCTCCGGCAATGACACTGAGCGATACTGCTTTCCAGGATATGCGGAACAAAGCGATTTTAATGATGCGCAGCCTGGGAAATTTTTCCGGCGGATGTAATGTGCAGTTCGCTTTGAATCCTGATACTGAGGACTTAATTGCTGTTGAGATCAATCCACGTGTAAGCCGTTCGTCGGCACTGGCATCTAAAGCTACCGGTTACCCGATTGCAAAGGTCGCAGCGAAGCTGGCCATCGGTTATCACCTCGATGAACTGAAAAACCAGATCACACAAACCACTTCAGCCTATTTTGAGCCGGCATTGGATTATGTAATTGTAAAAGTGCCGCGATGGAATTTTGACAAATTCAAAGGCGGCAACGATACGCTTGGTCTGCAGATGAAAAGCGTAGGCGAAGTAATGGCGATCGGAAGAAGCTTTACCGAAGCGTTGCAAAAGGCCTGTCAGAGTTTGGAGAATGATGCTGTCGGTCTTGGCTATTACGGTAAAAGCCTGATGAAAAGCAGTGAACTGATCGAATACATAAAGGTGCCGAAATGGGACCGCATATTCAGAATAAAAGATGCTTTAATGCTGGGAGTGACTGTAAAAACAATTGCGCAGGCAACCGGGATCGACCGTTGGTTTTTATACCAAATTCAGAAGATTTGTGATATTGAAAAGCAAATATCAAAATACACAATCGACACTTTACCGGAAGAATTGCTGAAGAATGCCAAGAAGAATGGTTTTGGCGACGAGCAGTTGTCTAAAATCATGCGCAACTGTACAGAGAGCGACGTGTATGAAAAAAGAAAAGCTTTAGGAATTATAAGGGTGTATAAAATGGTCGATACCTGCAGCGCCGAGTTTGAGGCAAAGACACCTTATTTTTATAGCACGTTTGAGTAAATAAATCAGAATGGCAACGAAGAATAAAAATATTACCACATTTCAAGAGCACTTAACCAAACAATACGGGAAACGTGGTACCGAAAAGAGAACTGAGTTTGAAATTAAAGCAAAAGCTTTTTTGATTGGTGAAGTAATAAAAGAAGAAAGGCATCTTGCAAAAATGACGCAGGAACAATTAGCAGAGAAAATCGGAGCTAAAAAAAGTTTCATTTCGCGTATTGAAAACGGCCACACGGATATTCAACTTTCAACGCTTTACCGGCTTTTAGAATTTGGTTTAGGAAGAAAGGTTGAGTTGACCGTTCACTAATTGAGCAAGGCATCGCATCGTATTGCAGAATAATGATAAAAAAGTACAAGAGTGCGACGCAACGAAAGTTTAATAACAGCGATAAAGCCTGGCTCATAATAATAAAAAAAAGATTCAATTTCATAATTGTAAGGCTGCTGTTAATTCAGTGCTACTTTTTTCTTTAATTAAAACTATACGCTAAAACCACCGTCTAATTTCAATTATGGCTCAACCTAGTTCAAGACAAATTTTTCAAACATCTTCTTCAGGCAGATGGCAAAGCTTTAAATGGGGAAGCCGCTTTCTGATATTTAGCTTGGTACTTGCAGTTGTGGTTATTGTGATTGCTATGCAAACGGAATATACTCCTAATATTCCGATGGAAGGAATTGCTAAAAAAGCGATTCAGGACCGTAAAAATTTTATCGAAAAAACAATGAAGCTTCCAAAAGAATATGCGGGGTTTCAAAAGTTTATAAACACACGATGGGCAAAAGGCAAAGGCTGCGGACAGGCAGATTCGGTGCCTTTAGCCGACACCTCAGCAAGAAGCTGGAACGCCCCCGCCGGAATACGTGCGGCCTTTTATGTCGCCTGGGATGCCCAGTCTTTCTTCTCACTCAAAAGAAGCATTGACAAATTAAATCTGGTTCTGCCCGAATGGTTTTTCTTAGACTCCACAGCCGATACGCTGCGTACAAATATTGATAAAAGAGCGTTTGATTTGATCAAAGAATCTGGAGTAAGGGTGATACCGATGCTTACCAATAATATCAACGAAAAATGGAGAGGAGATATCGTTCACCGGATCATTACCAATCCGGCAAAAAGAGAACGGTTAATAAACGATTTGATAAAACTGCTGAAACAAAACCGCTTCAGCGGCATCAATATAGACTTTGAAGAACTCGTCGAGACCCGAAACGAAGTATTATCTGCATTTCAAAAAGAACTGTATCAAAAGCTTCATTCAAATGGATTGCTTGTAACGCAGGATGTAAGCCCGTTTAACGAAGACTACGATTATAAAGCATTGTCTGCTAATAATGATTACCTGTGTCTGATGGCTTATGATGAGCATTCCCCTGACACAAGGCCGGGCTCTATCTGCAGCCAGAAGTGGATGGAGGCGGCTGTTGACGAAATGGCCAAAGTAGTTTCACCAAAAAAAATAATCCTCGGTATGGCCGGCTTTGGCTACGACTGGGTTGCAAAAGGCAATGCCGAAACAGTTACTTACCAGGAAGCGCTGAGCAATGCACGTGAAAGTGAGGCAGATGTAGATTTTGACAACGATACCTACAATGTTAAATACAGCTATTACGATGATACGGATAAGCTGCACCAGGTGTTTTTTACCGATGCCGGAACCAACTTCAATACCTTACGTTTCGCTACCGAATACGGTCTTGCAGGCACAGCCCTCTGGCGGCTGGGAAGCGAAGACAGCCGGCTTTGGGATTTTTATGATAAAGACATGAGTAAGCGGGCTCTGGCAAGTTTTGACTTTACGGAATTTAACAAGGTAGAAAGCAGCAACGATGTCGATTATATTGGTGAAGGCGAAATACTCGATGTATTGTCTAAACCACGGGCAGGGCATATAACGCCTGAAATTGATACTGCTGATATGCTTATCAGCGAAGAGAAGTACGATACGTTGCCGTCTATGTTTGTAGTTAGAAAATGGGGGAAGCCAACGGGCAAACAAATGGTTCTGACATTTGATGATGGCCCCGACCCGGAGTACACAAGAGAAGTGTTAGATACGTTGGCAAAATACCATGTTCCTGCTGCATTTTTCGTTGTGGGCATCGAGGCAGAGTCTTATATTCCTTTGGTTAAAAGAATCTATTCAGAAGGACATGAGATTGGCAATCATACGTTCTCTCATCCTAACATGGCAGAAATAAGCACCAAGAGGGCTTTACTCGAAATGGATGCCACGAGACTGCTGATCGAGTGTATTACCGGGCATACCACCACCATGTTTAGAGCCCCTTTTAATGCAGACAGTGAGCCTGAAAAGATGGAAGAGCTGGTTCCGGTTGCGCTTAGCCGCACAAGAAATTACCTGACTATTGGCGAAAGCATTGACCCCGAAGACTGGCAGCCCGGAATAACTGCAGACAGTATTTTTAACCGTGTAGTTCGCTACCAGGATGCAGGAAATATTATTCTTCTGCACGATGCCGGCGGCGACAGAAGCCAGACTGTAAAGGCATTGCCCCGCATCATTCAATACTTCAGAAACAAAGGATATAGTTTTACTACGGTAGCTAATTTGTTGGGTAAAAAAAGAGACGACATGATGCCTTCTGTTCCTACAGGTGGCGGTTATGCTAAAATACAATTGTATCTCGCCATCCTCGAGGGAGCTTATTATATCGGTCATGTCCTGTTTTCGCTGTTTGTTGTATTCCTTGTTTTGGGCGTTATCCGCCTGGTATTCATGCTGACACTTGCATTAAAACAACAGAAAAGAGAAAATGCAATTACCTATACTCCGTCTTCCGAAAAGCCTCTTGTCAGCATTATTGTGCCGGCTTTTAACGAAGAAGTAAATGCGGTTAACTCGCTGCAAAACCTGCTGCGCTGCGACTATGAAAACTTCAATATCATTTTTGTGGATGACGGCAGCAAAGACAGTACATATCAAAAGGTGAACGCTGTATTTGCCAATCATCATAATGTAAAGATCTTTAGCAAACCAAACGGTGGAAAAGCTTCTGCTCTCAACTTTGGTATCGCACAAACCAATGCTGATTATGTGGTTTGCATTGATGCAGACACCAAACTAAAACCCGATGCAGTTCGTCTTTTAATGAAGCATTTTCTCGAAACCGAACAGGGCAGGCAAGGAGAAGTAGGCGCTGTAGCCGGAAATGTAAAAGTGGGTAACGAAGTAAATATGATCACCCGCTGGCAAAGCATCGAATATATTACCAGCCAGAATTTTGACAGAAAGGCTTTTGCTTATATCAATGCAATCACTGTTGTGCCCGGTGCAATCGGTGCGTTTAAAAAAGAGGTTCTACAGGAAGCAGGCGGTTTTACCACAGATACACTTGCCGAGGATTGTGACTTAACCATCCGTATTTTAAAACTGGGTTACCTGATCGAAAACGAGAATGCAGCCATTGCAATGACAGAGGCTCCCGAGTCTGTCAAGCAGTTTCTGAAACAAAGGTTCAGGTGGAGCTTTGGTGTAATGCAAACATTCTGGAAACACCGCGAAGCGCTGTTCAACAGCAATTATAAAGCTCTTGGATGGATTGCCCTGCCAAACATATTGCTGTTTCAGTTTATCATTCCCGTTTTCTCGCCATTGGCCGACCTGCTGATGATAGTGGGGCTTTTTACAGACAATGCAGGAAAAATCGGAAAATACTATTTGCTGTTTATGATTGTTGACAGTGCGATTGCCTTGCTGGCATTTACTTTCGAGAAAGAGAAACTAAGGAAGCTGCTTTGGTTAATTCCACAACGTTTCGGCTATCGCTGGTTAATGTATATTGTGTTGTTCCGCGCTTACCAAAGGGCTATAAAGGGAGAGTTACAAAACTGGGGTGTGCTCAAAAGAACAGGTAATGTAAAAGATATACCAGTTTCCGAAACCATGCAGCCGGTGTAACTTATATGAGTTTTTCTTTGGTTACCGGCATCAGTTATTAATTAAACATTCTTGCGTCGCACCCGTGTACGGTAAATCTGCATTGAGCTTCTTCATGTTCTGCTTTACTATTTTCTACACTCCCAATTTCAGCATAAGATGAAAACTGTACAGTACTCTCCTTTTATGTGATACAACTTAAAACAGAAACAAAGCAAAAAAGTGCGTTCCAAATTGTCGCTCATTCCTCTAACCAAAAGTAGTTTCAGCATCTTGTTTTTGTAACTAGTCACCAACCTTCCTACATCAACTAAAGGGAGACTTGAAGAAATACGCATGAAATACAAATGCAGAAGCCACAGTAGCACTAAAGCTTAATCAGGGAACAATGAAAGGAATGGGCTGTTTCATTCCTTTCTTGAATTTTCTTTGGTTACTTTCTTTGTTTCAAGACAAAGAAAGTAACAAATGATGCGGCACTTACTTTAGCTGAAAAATAGATACTCAGAACAATTGATAAGGGGAGTACACATCATTGGTGCAAAGTAAGCAAGTCTCTTACTTTTGAAACGAACAACCTAATAATCCAACTCTAACTTCAGCCTGTCCTTCAGCTCTTTTATCATTGGGTATTGCTCTATTATTTTCTGGTACTTTTCACGTGTAGTTAAAGTGGCGTCTGAAATGACAATCTCTTTTTGCTGCTCAGTTATAAGAATGGTAAAGCCAATATTGCGGTTTTGAAAACAACCTTTTAAAAACTCAAGCAATTGCACTTTTTCCTGTTCAATAAACTTCTGCTCAAGCGTGGCAGATACAGTTACAGAAAAATGCTGCTCATTTACCACATGCAGTTGTGCATTGTTGAAAACAGTTACTGCCGAGTGCTTTAACTGTTGCTTCAGTTTTTCGGTAAAGCATGTCCAGTTTTCTTTCAGGTTTTCTTCAGTAACAGCAACCGCTTCTTTTTTAATATCGTTTGGCCTGTTGGTAATGTGCTTGTCACGCAATGTCTGCAGCAGCGATCTTTTACCTGATGGTTCTACTGTATTTACAGATGCAGGCTGTTCTGCTTCCGCTACAGCAGCAGTTTCTCTTTGCTTAGGCAGCACAGTTTCTGTAACCGGTTTTCTTTCAACTTCAACAACCTGTTTTCTTTCAATAGCCCGCTTTGGTTCTGCAACCGTTGTCGGTGTGGGTTGCTTTGGCTCAATATATAATTTTGGTTCCGGCAAAGCTGTTTTAGCAGCAGGTAACGCCTTTATCTGAAGAGATTGCAACTGGTCAAACTTTACGGCTACCGGGCCGCTAACCCGCTTTTTTTTTACCAGCGTAGATGTTTCGTTGTCGAAAGACAATTCAATGGCCTGCTGCAAAAACGTGAGCTTTATCATCGTCATTTCTACATGCAGCCTTTTGTTTCGCGCCATCTTGTAATTGATCTCTGCTTCGTTCAGAATATTCAAGGCGCTAACGAGGTAAGCAGGACTAACCTTTTTTGCCGTCTCGATATATCTGGACTGCAGACCTTCCACTACGTCAAGCAATGATGCCGCCCGTGGATTTTGACAAACGAGCACATTACGTATGAATTCCGCATATCCATTTAAAACCAGGTCGCCTTCAAAGCCTTTGCGGTTTATTTCGTCGTATAGCAGCATTGAGCCAGCCATGTCCTGGTTGATCTGTGTATCGAGCAGTTTAAAATAATAATCGTGGTCGAGTATATTCAGGTGCTCAAGAGTATTCTGGTATGTAACCTCGCCGTTTGTAAAGCTGACTATCTTGTCGAGAATGCTAAGCGAGTCACGCATGCAACCTTCACTCTTTTGTGCGATTACCTGTAGCGCTGCTTTTTCTGCATGTATGTCTTCTTTACCAGCAATTTCCTGCAGGTGTTCTACCGTGTCGTTGTTGGTAATGCGTTTAAAATCAAAGATCTGGCAACGGCTTAAAATGGTAGCAAGTATCTTATGTTTTTCAGTAGTAGCTAAAATAAAAATGGCATAAGAAGGCGGCTCCTCAAGGGTTTTTAAAAAAGCATTGAAGGCGCTTGTGGTAAGCATGTGCACCTCATCTACAATATAGATTTTGTATTTGCCTGCCTGTGGCGCAAACCTCACCTGCTCCACCAGAGCACGGATATCTTCTACAGAGTTGTTACTGGCACCATCCAACTCGTGAATGTTGAGCGAAGTACCTTCATTAAACGAAACGCAACTGTGGCAAACATTGCATGCTTCGCCTTCGGGACTGATGTTTTCGCAGTTGATCGTTTTAGCCAGAATACGGGCACACGTTGTTTTACCTACTCCGCGGGGACCGCAAAACAAAAATGCATGCGCCAGTTGATGATTGCGGATGGCATTCTTTAAAGTCGTGGTAATATGGCTCTGCCCAACAACGGTATTAAAGTTTTGCGGTCTGTACTTACGCGCTGAAACAATGAATTTTTCCATAATTTTTCTCTCTCTCAAAAACGGTAGAGGTGCAAATTAGCAAACTTTGCGAAAGCATAAAACCTTCATTATGCACACAAAAGATAGCGTTTTGTTATTAAATTTTTTGTGGCTTCTTTTTTACGACACATTTCATAATTGTCACTTCTATACGTCGCGTCATGAAAATTTAGAATGGTTTTTTGGAGCCGAGCTGTATTACACTATGGGTCATCGTTGCGTCGCACTCTTCTACGCTTTGTTCTATTTTCAGCGATGCACTGACCCTACCTGAAGTATAACATAAAAGGAGTCTTCGTCTATTGCGGCCTTGCACTGCCTGGCTAAGGCAATCCCTTAGCATTTAAAACAACACAATATCATCAGAATGCGCTGCAAGTGCATTCTTCTTTGAAACGTGTTCTGCCATTTGCCCGGCATCTAATTTTACTTTGGCTACACCAATAATGTTCTCATCTTCATTTATCAACTGCACTACTTCGCCTGCGGAAAACGTACCCTGCACATCTTTTACGCCTACTGCCAGCAGGCTTTTCCGGTTAAGCAAAGCGCGTTCTGCTCCTTTGTCTACATGTAAGCTTCCAAGTGTGATAGAACCGCTCGCCAGCCATTTCTGCCGCGCTTTGAGGTTCGATTTTTTAGGCTTAAAGGTCGTTCCCTTTGTTCCTGACAGCGCATCTTTCAATGGAGTTTGCTGCGAGAGACCTGTCATGACTACTTTTATTCCCAGTGAAGTTGCAAGTCTTGTAAAAGTTAGTTTTGAGGTCATACCGCCCAGGCCTGCTGCACTTTTTTCGGCATTTACATAACCGAGAATGGTATTGTCTATGTTTTCTACAACCGGTATGATGTTTTTATTCTTGTCTAAAAAGCCTCCTACTGACGTACAGATGATTAAAGTATCTGCATCAAAGCCAATGGCAATGAGAGTAGACAGTTCATCATTATCAGAAAACTTCAATTCAATATTGCTCACCAGGTCGTTTTCATTTACTACAGGAAGAACATTATTATTCCAAAATTCGCGGAAGGTTTCTTTTAATTGCAGGAACTGCGAACGGTTAGAAAAGTGATGTCTTTCGCAAAGGGCCTGCGCTACAGTTATCCCAAATTTGGAAAAGTAGGTATGATAAAGCTGAATAAGTATCGGATTTCCGATTGCTGCAGCAGCCTTGCGCTCGATAAGTGTTCCTTTATAATTTTTTATAAAAGATTTCCCGCTTCCTACCGCACCGCTTGAAACCAAAACAACCCGGTACGACTCACTTAATGCCGCAACTTCTTCTGCCAGCTTCGCAATGATCGATTCATCTGCTTTACCCTCAGCACCTGTTATCACCGCTGTGCCAAGCTTTATCACCAATACCGGCTTTTGCATGAAGCAGAATTTTAAAATAAGGCGTAAAATTACTTTGCTTACTTATACTTCACTGCATAAAAAATATTCGCTGGTTTTTCGGAGCCGGACTGTATTACTACTATGAGGCATCGTTGCGTCGCACTCTGAAGGTACTTGCTTCGGCAAAAGTAGAGCCGTCATTGCGGGGCACAGCTTGTCACGCAACAAAAGCGGGGATTGGCAAGGCTGCCAATAACGGGTAGAAAATTAACGACGGTTTGGTAAATAAAATGTTAGGTTATGCAATGCGGTACCGCTCCTTCTTCGCGAGGAGAAGGAGACGGAGGATGAGGTCTTGCCGAACAGTGAACAAAGCGTATAAGTGAGTGACACAACAATGTACCACAAAAAACAAATGTTCGTCCACAAAAAACTCTAAGTTGACGCCTATGCGTTCTTCACGGGAACAATGCTTAATAGCAGCAATACTGCCGGCTCATAAAATGTATTGGCACATTTTATTACGGCTTTAAGTATAGCTTAAATTTAATGGGGCAACTGCATCAGTATAATGTCTGGATAGAATGCAGACACGCAGCGTTAATTCTGAAATGGATAAGGGCAAACAGATATAGTCATCCGCACCTTTATCAAAAGCTTTTTGCAATTCATCTTCTTTTTCATTTGCACTGATCACAATTACAGGAACGTTTTTCTTTTTTGCTTCTACAATATAATTAAAACAATGACCGGCGCTGATGTCGGCAATAACAACTTTGGGATTGACCGCATCAATAACAGAACGGGCATGTGTCATGTTTTCGGAAAGAACAAGGTCGAAGCCTTTTCTTTGCATGCTCATTTTCAAGGCTGTGGAAAGGAACGGACGTTCCTGTACGAAAAGAACTTTCATTAACTGGTTTTTTTATAGGAATTGGAAATTGGATAACCGTCGGATTTTGGTCAAATACGACTTTATTAAAACTGATAAGAGGCTACTTTTATTGTAAAGCAGCCTCTTATTGTGATCACAAATTTTTATCAAAAAGGACTTACAAATCAAAACGAACCTGATGATATAGTAAGGGATATTACAGGTGCCAACTATATAATAGTTAAAAAAAGAATGCTTACCATTTGCCTTTCGCTGTGTACAGGAAACTGCTGTTGATGTAGAGATTGCCAAAAGACTTTTGCTTAACCCTGGAATACAGTAACAGGAAACCTGCTGCCTGCAACGCTCAAAACCCCCTATTTTTGCAGCTCTATGAATGTAAGTGATGATTTGCAAACACGCTGGTGGAAACTGGAAGCGAAACTGATGGAGCGTTTTGGAAAAAAGCCTGATATGGAAGCAGTCCTCTTTTTAATAGGAGTGCAGGAGACTGGTTTTGTAAAATCTAAGGTTACTAAAGAGCAAAAGCAGGATTTGATGCATGTGGCAGTATGTACCTTGTTAAGTGAAAGTGGTTATTATATGCTTGAAGGAAAAGACGGGGAAGGCTGGCCTCATTTTACGCAATTAAAAGAAATTCCTGCGCTGCAGTTAATGGAGCAGGAAAACTTTTTGAAGGACCATGTATTATTGTATTTTGAAAAACACGGATTTTAATGAAAGAAAAATTCACAGGATTATTTTTAGCTGCGCTGTTAACCTTTAGTATAGCAGCCGGGTTACAAGCACAAACAAGGAGCAAAACGGTTAAGAAACAAGTGCAGAAAACAGGAGCGGCAAAACCTGTTTCATCGGTAAGTGCTGAACCATGGAAACTGTTGAATACAAAAGAACGTCTGGTAGAAATAACAACCAATTATGGCGTTATGATAGCAAAATTGTACGACAGCACTCCATTGCACAGAGATAATTTTGTAAAACTGACAGAACAAAAATTCTACGATAGTTTATTATTTCACCGTGTTATCAATCAGTTCATGATACAGGGAGGCGACCCTGAAAGTAAAACTGCTGCCGATAGCGTTCGGCTTGGCGGTGGCAGCGCCCCCGGCGACAGAATACCTGCTGAGTTTAAATCGTATTTGTTTCACAAAAAAGGTGCGCTTGCCGCTGCAAGGGATGATAATCCTGAAAGAGCCAGCAGCAATTGCCAGTTTTATATCGTACAGGGAAAAACGATGGCAGAACAGGACCTGGATAAAGTGTACAACCAGCGTGTAAAACCAGCTAACCCTGCTTTTAGTTATTCTAAAACGCAAAAAGAAATTTACAGCCGCATAGGTGGCACGCCTTTTCTTGATCAGAGTTATACAGTATTTGGTGAAGTGATCAGCGGGTTAGATGTAATAGATAAAATTGCAAAAGCGCCCAAAGATGCCTCAGACAGACCACTGCAAAATGTGCGGATGAAAATCAGACTACTTAATTAATCCTGATTTAAAAATTATTTTTAATATTTGTATTATAAAATCCTGCTCAATGAATTTTCCAGCCGAACTACGCTACACAAAAGACCACGAATGGGTAAAATTAGAAGGAAACACTGCCACAGTTGGCATCACTGAGTTTGCGCAAAGTGAACTGGGTGATATAGTTTATGTTGACATAGACAGTGTGGGCAAAACGCTAAATGCTGAAGATACTTTTGGAACTGTCGAAGCTGTTAAAACTGTAAGCGATCTGTTCCTTCCTCTCTCCGGCACCATCACAGAGGTGAACCCTCTTTTAGCTAATCAGCCCGAGGTTGTAAATTCGGATTCTTATGGAAAAGGCTGGATGATAAGAATGACAGTCACCGAGGCAGGTGACTACGACTCTTTAATGACTGCAGAATCCTACTCAAAGCTTGTTTCGTGAATCAATCCGTAAAGAAATCCTTTCCGTATATGAAATACGCTTTTTACCTATTCTCTAACTCCGCTATTTGAACACGGAAAATATATATCAGGAAAGCGAACTGGTGACATTGCTAAAGCAACGTCACGAAAGTGCTTTTAATTATTTATATGATCATTATTCAGGCTCACTATATTCTGTTATCATCAGTATTGTGCCTGACCGTGAATTAGCTAACGATTTATTGCAGGAAGTATTTGTAAAGATCTGGCGTCAGATTGAAAGCTATGATAATACAAAAGGCAGGCTGTTTACCTGGATGCTGAATGTTGCCCGTAATGCAAGCATTGATGCAGTAAGAAGTAAAAATTATCAGCACAGCCAGCAAAACAAGGAACTGACGGAAAATATATACGATGAAGGTGGAAGTACTGAAACGAATACAGATAAAATAGGCTTGCGTAAGATAGTTCAAAAGCTAAAACAAGAATACAGGGTTTTGGTTGAACTATCTTATTTTCAGGGCTACACCCAGGATGAGATTGCTAAAATGCTTAAAATTCCGTTAGGTACAGTTAAAACCAGGTTACGAGCGGCATTAATACAATTAAAACAAGTTATAAAACCCTAAGTGGACATACAGGATTACATACAAAGCGGAATAATTGAAAGCTACGTGCTTGGTCTGGCCAGCGCTGAAGAAGCATCTGAGCTGGAGCAACTTCGTATTAATCACAAAGAGGTTGAGAATGCTGTCAATGAATTTTCTGTATCACTTGAACGTCATGCTTTAGAAAAAGCGATACCTCCCCCTCCGGATCTAAAAAATAAAATACTCGCTGCAATTAAAGATACAAGTAACGAGAATGTAAGTTCTTCTTTATTACAAAAAGCAAAACACGAAGAAGTAATCAATACACCTGTAAGAAGCCTTTATAGCTGGAGAATGGTTGCTGCCGCTTCTATTATTTTACTGGTATTAAGCGCTGCTTTAAACTTTTATTTATACAATCAATACAACGATAAAAAAGAAGCTTACCAGGCATTGCTGTCAGAAAGGCAAGCTTTGCAGGCAAATAATAAAGTATACCAAACCCGTTTAAACGAATGGAAGACAGCCGCAGAAATGATGGCTGATCCTGCAATGGCGATGGTAAAAATGCATAGTGTAAAGGGCAGGGATGAAGCTGCAACCATCTTCTGGAACACAAAGAACAAAGATGTATATGTAATGACCAATAAACTGCCCAAGCCAGTAACAGGCAAACAATACCAACTGTGGGCTTTGGTAAATGGAAAGCCTGTAGATGCCGGTATGATTGACCAGGAATGTACAGGAGCCTGTAAGATGAAAAATATACCGGTAGCACAGGCCTTTGCTATTACTCTTGAGAAAGCAGGTGGCAGCCCAACTCCACATCTCAATGAATTACGGGTAATGGGTAATATTTAACGCAGTTTTTTTAATTCTTTTTCTGTCTCTTGCCACAGAAAACTATTTACATACTTATTCATTAAACATAAACGCATCCTTTTTTTGAATTACTTTCGGGCTTAAATCCGGCGGTTTATTTATGAAAATACGATCCTTTTTTCCTGGAATTACCTGGTTTTTGATATCTGTTGTTTTACTTGCACTTCCCGGAAACGATCTTCCCCACAGCGCTTTTTTTAATATCCCTTTTTTTGATAAATATGTTCATTTTACCATGTTCTTTATGCTAACTGCTCTTTTTTGTTACCCATTTTTTTCGTGGCAGGCAGCAAAGTCAGAAGTTAAAAGATGGTTTGTTAAGATCGCAGTGTATGTAGTTCTGTATGGAATTGCAATGGAATTTGTTCAGAAGTACTGGGTAGTTGGTCGTTCATTTGACCTTGCCGATATACTATTCGATGCTTTAGGAAGTTTTGCAGGATTAATAGCAGTGAATTATTATTACAAAAAAATAGGCCCCAATAGAAATCGGGGCCGCAACCAAAACTAACTGCTTATGAGAAAAATTTAATTACTTTCTTAATTGTAATCCATACTATTTAAGACAAAGTTTATGCCAGCTTATTCCCTTTGTCTTTAACAAACGTGAAATAAATATCGCTCATTTAAATCAAAATACCTAACTATTACTTAGGAAAATCATTGGAAAACCTTCCTGAAACGTACTTAAAATCTACTGCCACCGTTTCAATTATTCTTTGTCCTCTTTTACAGTCTTACAAAAAACTTACTCAAATGCCACACTTACTTAATTTACCTGGTTGGTCATCTTTTCTGCATTTTCGGCCATTTGCAGTTGTTCAACAAATTCATCAATATCTCCGTTAATGACTGCATCAAGGTTATAAGATGTAAGCCCGATGCGATGGTCAGTCACTCTTCCCTGCGGCCAGTTGTACGTTCTTATTTTGGCGCTGCGGTCGCCTGTACTTACCAACGTCTTTCTGTGACGGCTTATTTCGTCTTCCTGCTTACGCACCTGCTCTTCATATAGTCTTGACCTAAGCATATTCATTGCTTTTTCCCTGTTTCCTAACTGGCTGCGTTCAGTTTGGCAAACTACTACTGTACCTGTAGGTATGTGAGTAAGTAAAACCTTTGTTTCCACCTTGTTTACGTTCTGGCCACCAGCGCCACCGCTTCGTGCAGTCTCCATTTTTACATCGCTTTCCTTTAGTTCAAAGTCTATTTCTTCTGCTTCAGGCATTACGGCAACGGTTGCAGCAGACGTATGCACCCGCCCCTGTGTCTCGGTGTTTGGTACCCGTTGTACACGATGCACCCCGCTTTCAAACTTCATTGTACCGTACACATCCTCGCCCTGCACTTCTACCATCACTTCTTTATAACCGCCTACCGTACCTTCACTTTCACTTACGATAGCAGCTTTCCAGCCGCGTTTGCTGCAGTAGCGCAAATACATATTTAACAAATCACCAGCAAAAAGGCTTGCTTCGTCACCGCCGGTTCCTGCCCGTATTTCAAGAATGGCGTTCTTGTCATCCTGCGGGTCTTTAGGTATCAGTAACTTTGTCAGTTCTTTTTCAAGGCGGTCTTTCTTCTCTTCCAGTTCAGGCATTTCCATTTTGGCCAGTTCACGCATATCATCATCGTTGCTGTTAAGCGCCTCTTTGCTTAAATCGTAATCGGTTAAAACCTTTTTATATTCTTCAGAAGGAGTCACGATCTGCTCAAGGCTGCGGTATTCTTTACTCAACCGCTGAAACTCTTTTTGGTTGCCAATTATTTCAGGATTGGTAAGCGCCATACCTACCTGCTCAAATCTTCCTTTTATTGCTTCCAGTTTATCTAACATTTATCTTTCTGATTGTATTTTCTTATTTCTTTTTGTTGCCAGCCTTTGTAATTCTATTTAACATCGTTGTGTCACTCCCTTGTACCTGTATCTCTTTTATCGTCTTTTTCTTCAATACTACTTACGTAACTCCATTTTCCGCCTTCCACCTTCTTCCTTTCGCCTTCCACCTTTCGCCTTCCACCTTCCACCTTCCACCTTCCACCTTCCACCTTCCACCTTCCACCTTCCATCAAAAAAGATGGCTGCAAAGTTATGCCTTTCGCTGTCCATTGCATAACCTTTGGTTATCTTACTTTTGACCTACAATGGACTATCAAAAATTTCAGGCGGATTTTCTTTTTTCTGGCAGTCAAATGCTTTCTTCAAAGCATGTGCTCATTTGCAACGATACCGGCCTTGTTCAGGACATTGTACTTGAACACGAAGCCGGAGATAATATCCAACAATTTCAAGGAGTCTTAACTCCCGGCTTTATCAATTGCCATTGTCATCTTGAATTAAGCCACATGCGCGGTCTTATACCTGAAAAGACTGGCCTGGTAGATTTTGTTTTCTCAGTAGTAACGCAAAGACACTTTCCCGAAGATGAAATTCTTGCAGCCATTGCAGAAGCAGAAAATGAGATGCTTCGCAACGGTATCGTAGCTGTCGGAGATGTATGCAACAATCTTTTAACCCTTGAGCAAAAACAAGAGCAAAATTTATATTACTACAATTTTGTAGAAGCAAGCGGGTGGCTGCCGGCAGTTGCAGAACAACGGTTTTCGAGAAGCAAAGACCATTACACTGCTTTTTCCATCAATCATCCTGCTTCCATTGTACCACATGCGCCCTATTCGGTTTCTGACGACTTATGGAAGTTAATTAAACCTTTTTTTACCAATAAAGTGGTCAGCATACATAACCAGGAAACCGTTTTTGAAGATGAATTGTTTTTGCAAAACACAGGAGATTTTGTGAGGATGTATGAAATGATGAAGCTGGATACTTTTTTTTATAAACCCAGCGGAAAAAGCAGCCTGCAGACTTATTTTAACCAGTTAGAAAATGCTGCAAAGGTGATACTTGTTCATAATACATTTACCCAAAAAGAGGATATTGAATTTGTAAACGCAGCAAGACCTCCGGGGCAGGTTTCGTTTTGCCTTTGCATAAATGCAAACAAATACATTGAGCAGGCAATACCTCCAATTAAAATGTTTAGACAAAACAATTGCAATATTGTCTTAGGCACCGATAGCCTTGCCAGCAACCGCAGCCTTAGCATTTTAGATGAAATGAAAACTATTCAGCAAAGTTTCCCTTTGATTCCTGTGGAAGAAATAGTAACCTGGGCAACGCTCAATGGCGCAAAAGCTTTACAGATGGACGATATATTGGGAAGCTTTGAGAAAGGAAAACAACCGGGAGTAGTTTTAATCGAAGGTTTAGACATACTGAGCGCGGAAAGTCTGCAATCTGCAAAGTCGCGGCGATTATTATAACTATACTGTACGCGGAGTAAGATTGTACATTGCTGAATAATGAATTAAAGCAAAAGAGTGCGACGCAACGATGATTCATAGTAGTAATTCAGCCTGGCTCCAAACAAATCACTGCACCTTTTTATGTGGCAGAAATATCACTAAAATTGAAACTCAAAAGAAATAACAGAAGATTTAAACAGGCCAATATCTGTGTATTGAAGCTGATAGGTATTGTTGTGTAATAACCATGAAGTTATTTCCCTGCTTTCGGGATTGACGATAAAATATTCTTTTACACCAGCTCTTTCGTATAAACCTTTTTTTAACACTTTATCTCTCTTTTTATCGGAGGACAATACTTCAATAATAATATCTGGTGCATCGTATACACCGTCTTCTTTTAAAATTGGCTTGTTTTCATTCATTAATACCAGCAAATCCGGTTGAACGGCTGAAAGCAACTCTTCAAAATAAACATCAAAAGGTGAAATAATTATTTCACCGGCATTTGTAATTTCCAGGTAATCTCCAATACGACAAGCTAATAAACCGACCAATCTTTGGTGATTGTATTTCCGGCTCTCTGACATGTATAACACGTTATCTATTACTTCACATAAAGTTCCTTCAGGCAATAATCTAAAAACATCTAAGGCAGTTTTTGGAACTTGATCAATCCATTCCATACTATTTTGTTTGTCTAAAATTACTTCATCTGTTTCAACTAAAAATCTCCTGCAATACGCGAAGGCTTTTTATTTCACCAAAATCCTGTACGTGCAGTGCCATATAATTTTGGCAGGCTTTCATCAACTCCTGCCGTATCATCCTGCTGAAGTGAATGTTTTCAAGGTCGTTATAAAAATTGACAGCAAGCAGTTGCGAAGTTGCTGACGCCAATTGCTTTTCCAGGTAGTAGGGATGAATCGGCCTGTCAGGGATAAACTGGCCTTCCTGCAGGTCCAGGACGGGAGTTGAAGACTTGTATTCTCCCTGTATACGAAAACCCAGTTCGCCTGCAAGATATAAACTAAAGTATAAGGGCAGGTTCGCGGTTAAGGTTGGGTTGCCGTTGTCTAGTTGCTTCAGCGTATCTTCTACCATGTAAAACAATTCAGGGTTAGCTTCGGGTTGTTTCAGGCTGTGCTGCAACATTTCTACGATATACATCGCAACCGTGTTCTTCACTACATCAAACAAAACATGCTGATACAGGTATGCCCAGCCGTATTCTTTTATAAAGTTTAGGTTTTTAAGCTCGTTGTGATAAACGACCATGTCAAGCATAGCCGCAGGCTGAAAGTAAATCCCTTTGTTTGAAGACCTTTTGCTGCTTTGCCTTACTCCTTTTACAATATAAGACTGAATACCAAAAAGCTCGGTATATACGCTGGTAATGACGCTTGTTTCGCCATACCTGACTGTACGTAATACAATGCCTTTTGTTTTATGAGTCATGCCCCTCCGGCTCCCCTGAAGGGGAGAGATTTATGCTGTGATTATAATTTAAGTAACAGTATTACTGTACGGAATTTCTCGGGTCTTGTTTTGTTTTTAACTCATATTCTTTGGGAGGAGTTGCACCAAGCAGATTGCGTACAAAATAATCCCAGCGGCGGCGGGTCATATACAGCGAAAATTCACCGTAGCCGTGCCTGCTGTTGGGGAAAACCAGCAGATCGAAATCTTTATTTGCCTTGATCAGCGCATCCACTACAAGCAAGGTATTGGACGGAGGAACATTGTCGTCCATCATACCATGTGCAAGCAATAACTTTCCTTTTAAGTTTTTGGCGTAATTCTCATTGGCCTGCACCTCGTAATTTGATTTGCCATCTGCACCTTGTGTCAGTAATCCGATAT
>CAXUMK010000027.1:21024-24026 GCA_964251885.1 uncultured Segetibacter sp.
CATGGTTTCCTGATTCTGATATACCTACTTTAAAAAATTCGGGAAAGCGGAACATGGCCGCAGCGGTAGCAAACCCTCCACCAGAATGACCCCAGATACCAACGCGGGTAATGTCAATATATGGATACTTTTGTGCAAGCTCTTTAATGCCCGCAACCTGATCGGGCAAAGTATTTTCTGACATGTTTCCATAACACATATCATGAAAGCTTTTTGAACGCAGGGGATTACACGTTCCTTCAATCTCTACCACAATAAATCCTAACTCTGCAAGCGACTGATTGTCGCCGCGGGAAGCAGAAAAAGACCAACTTCCAACGCTTCCTCCCTGCGGGCCAGGATATATATAATCAATAACGGGATACTTTTTTTGCGCATCTACATTTGACGGGGTAAACATCAAACCATACAAATCGGTCTTGCCGTCGTGCGCTTTTACTGTTATAGAAATTGGAGGATGCCAGCCTGCCGCGGTTAGCCTGGATATATCCGCTTTTTCTACATCAGCAATCAGCTTTCCATTCATGTTACGCAGAACTGTAACAGGAGGAACGTTGGACGTAGAATAAGTATCAATAAAGTAGTTGTTATCAGGCGATAAGGTAACCTGGTGGTTTCCGTCTTCGGGGGTGAGCACGGTTATACGTTTTCCATCAAACCCAATTTTGCAAAACTGGCTGAAATAAGGATTACCCGGCTCACGACCATCAGCAATAAAATAGATCACGCGGTTCTTTTCATCTACTGTAAGCAGTTTGGTTACTATCCAATCCCCTGACGTAATTTGATTTTTCAATTTTCCTGTTAAGGCATCGTATAGATAAAGATGACCCCAGTTATCGCGTTCTGAATACCAGATAATTTCGTTGGTCTTGCTCAGGTATCGCCAGTTGATGCTTCCCTGACCCGATTCAAATTGTGTAGCTGAGGTCTCTTCAAAAACTTCACGCACATCACCGGTTGCAGCATTGGCAATGCGGAATTTTTCTTGCTTATGATCCCTCGAGGTGGATACAAAAGCAAGCTGCGAAGCATTCTCATTCCAATCCACATCATCAAAAGTTCCGCTGCTCGAAATATCATCACTTAGTGTAGCCCGGTGCGGGTCGGGCGAAATATTCAGCATGATTACTTTTGGTGTATCAGCATTAATAATAACCCGTTGAATGGTAGCAATGTCCTTATCGCCAGGTAATGGATACTTCCACGATTGCAAAGATGGCTTTCCAACATTGGTTGACACCAGATACATATCGCTTGTATTTCGCTGATCCTGCTTATAAGTTGCGATCTTCCTGGAGTCGGGTGACCAGCGCAGAATTGGATCATCACTCTTTCTCCATCCCGCATTATCGGTTGCATAGCCAAAGTCTTTGATGCCATCAGTTGTTAACTGTGTTTCTGTATTGGTTGCTACGTCACGAATCCACAAATTGTAATCGCGTAAGAAAGCAGCACGTTTGCCATCGGGTGACAATACAGCACCAGGTTTGTTTTGACCTGTTTTACGCGCTGCCACAGAAGTATCAGCCGCTACACTATAAGTCTCAAGGTTGTATCTCCAACTTTTTTTAGCGGCTGAAAACACGATAGATTTTTCATCGGGCGAATAACTAAACGATAAAAAGGGAAGGTGATACGCTTCATATTTTCCTCCCGTTGCAGCCGAAAGCGCTGCCGCCAGTTTTTGCTGGTCAAAGGCAGCAATACGGGTACCTTTTGCCGGGTTAACCAAAATAAACTCACTTCCCTGTGCCGTTAAAACGCGATACCAGAAACGGTCTCCCGGCAGCCAGTTGGGACGTACACTGGTATGGTCAATAAGGGCGTTTGTATTATAAGCCATCATTTGTTCTGCTCGTTCGTAGTCGCCTGCAGTTAAAGTACGGGTATTGTCTTGCTGGGCAAAACAGGTAAGTTGAGCAGTAAAAGTTAGTATCAATGCAAAAAGGCCGGAACGGAGAAATGAATTCATATTTTTAAAGATTGTCAGGTAAGATTAATATCAGCCAAAATAAGGCATAAATCGTTTAAGTCCCATGTTTTTAAGTAAGGTGCGAAAGAATAGTTTGGTTATTTGTAAATCGCAAAGTCGAAAGTAATTGTGAATCAGGAGTAATCATGGATGCAACTTGTAAGTTGTTTTTTTGCTGAATAAAGAATCTGAAAGTATAAGGGTGTGACACAACGATGCAGAAGAAAGAAATAATGTTTGTACCAAAAAAATCTCTTTCTGCTTCAGGCTATTTTCATGAAGTAATTACAGCAATGCCATTGCTGCTATTTCAACCAACCTTTTACTACCTTCGCCTCATGGCAAAAAAGTTATTTTTATTAGATGCAATGGCGCTTATTTACCGCGCTTATTATGCTTTAATCCGCAGTCCGCGTATTACCAGCAAAGGACGAAATACGAATGCTCAATTTGGTTTTACCTCTACTTTGATTGATCTGATTAATAAAGAAAAGCCGACTCACCTTGCGGTATGTTTCGACACTGAAGCCGCTACAGAAAGACATACCGATTTTACAGAGTACAAAGCCAACCGGCAGGCAGCACCGGAAGATCTGACCGGTTCTTTAGATGATATTAAAAGAATAATAACCGCTTTCAACATTCCGGTTGTAGAACTGGATGGATATGAAGCCGATGATGTGATAGGCACACTTGCCTGGCAGGCTGCAGACAAAGGTTACGAGGTGTACATGGTTACACCCGATAAAGATTACGGGCAATTGCTGATACATCCGGGAGTGTACATATACAAGCCGCCTTACATGGGCAACAAAGAAGAAATCCTGGATGCAAAAAAGATAACGGAAAAATGGTGCATTGAGCGTGTAGAGCAGGTGGTTGACATGCTTGGATTGATGGGAGATGCAGTTGACAATATTCCGGGAATTGCAGGTGTGGGTGAGAAAACTGCCTGTAAACTTTTAAAAGAATATGGAACGCTTGAAGGCGTGCTGGAACATGCAGATGAAATAAAAGGTTCGCTGGG
>CAXUMK010000027.1:24036-36301 GCA_964251885.1 uncultured Segetibacter sp.
AACGGCAGAGAGGCTGCTATAATGAGTAAAAAGCTGGCGAGAATTATCACCGACGTACCTGTGCAGTTCCACGAAGAAGATTATAAACTGAAAGAATGGAACGTTCCTGAACTGAGAGACATTTTTGCTGATCTTGAATTTAAAGCGCTTGGCAAAAGAATTCTCGGTGATGAATTTAATGTGTTTGAAAAAGTTGCTACAACTCCATCCGGAGGTCAAATGGATTTATTTGTAACGGTAGAAGAAGGCAAAACAATTGATGTACAGGTAACCGACATCAGCGAGCCTGAAGAAACAGTTGGGCTGACTGCAGATAAAAACATCAGCAATACGCCTCATAACTATACGCTGGTACACGGCGAAGAGAAAATCAAGGAACTGGTAAACGAGTTGATGGCAATTGAAGAAATAAGTTTTGATACTGAAACAACCGGCACGTATGCCCACGATGTTGAGCTGGTAGGTATCAGCTTCTCTTATAAACAAGGCGAAGGGTATTACATCCCGGCTCCAAAGAAGTTTGAAGAAACAGTAGCGTTTTTGGAGCATTTCAAACCTTTATTTAACGACTCTTCAAAAAAATGGGTAGGACAAAATGTGAAGTATGACCTGACTGTTTTTAAATGGTACGGAATTGAGTTTGCCGGACAATTTTTCGACACCATGCTTGCTCACTACCTGATAGAACCCGAAGGCCGAAGAAACATGGATTATTTAAGTGCTCAGTTTCTTCGTTACGAAACAGTTTCAATCGAAGAACTGATAGGCAAAAAAGGGAAGAACCAGATTTCAATGAAGGATGTTGAGTTGGAAAAAATTAAGGAGTATGCAGTTGAAGATGCTGACATCACACTTCAACTCAAAAATACTTTTGCACCAATCATCCTTAACCGCAAGGTTGATAAAGTTTTTACTGATGTAGAAACCCCGCTGATAAATGTATTGCTCGATATGGAATACGAAGGCGTGCGCATCGACAAAGACTTTTTAAGTGACTATTCAAAGGAACTGGAAAAGGAAGCGGCATGCTGCGAAGAAAATGTGTATGCCATTGCAGAGGTTCGGTTTAACCTCGCCTCGCCACGCCAGTTAGGAGAAGTTTTGTTCGAAAAACTTAAGCTTGATCCTAAAGCAAAAAAGACAAAAAGTGGTCAGTATGCAACAGGCGAAGACGTGCTGATGAAGCTGGCATCGCAACATAAGATCGTAGATGATATTATTGGTTTTAGAGAGCTGACAAAATTGAAGAATACCTATATTGATGCACTTCCTCAAATGATACACAGAAAGACAGGAAGAGTGCATACCTGCTACAGCCAGGCAGTAGCGGTAACCGGCAGATTAAGCAGCAACAATCCTAACCTGCAGAATATTCCCGTTCGTACCGAGCGTGGAAGAGAGATCAGAAAGGCTTTTGTGCCAAGAGATGAAAATCATGTGATAGTGAGTGCCGATTATTCTCAAATAGAATTACGGATTGTAGCAGCCATAAGCGGCGACCCGAATATGTGCGATGCTTTTAAACAAGGCAAAGACATTCATACCGCCACTGCCGCAAAAGTTTATAACGTAGAAGAAAATGACGTAACCAAAGAAATGCGCTACAAAGCCAAAAGCGTAAACTTTGGTATTATTTACGGACAGGGAGCATTTGGTCTTTCTGAAAATTTAAAGATCACCCGCGGTGAAGCCAAAGAGATTATCGAAAACTATAAGAAGCAATTTCCCAATATTCAACAGTACATGGATGACCAGATGAAATTTGCGCAAAAGTATGGTTTCGTAGAAACACTGCTCGGCCGTAAACGCTGGCTGAAAGACATTAACAGCGCCAACTTTACCGTTCGTGGTTATGCAGAAAGAAATGCCATTAACATGCCCATCCAGGGAACCGCGGCGGATATGATAAAGCTGGCAATGATCAAAATTCACAGCGAGTTTAAGCAGCGCAACCTAAAGTCGAAAATGATCTTACAGGTGCATGACGAACTTGTTTTTGATGCGTATAAAGATGAAGTGGAACTGATAAAGCCTATCATCATAGACTGTATGCAGGCTGCATTGCCTTTACCAAATGGCGTTCCCGCAAGTGCTGAGTTAGGTATGGGAGATAACTGGTTGGAGGCGCATTGAAATAGTCATTAGGTCATTGAGTCAATAAGTCATTTTGCATCATTCTGTCAACTGTCATCTTTGTTCTGTCATCTTTATGATACCAGCAGTTGAATAGATATTAGGCATCGTTGTGTCACTCACTCGTACTTTATTCACTTCATTCAGCAAAACTTTCAAGGTGCTTCCGTCAACTGTCATCCAACATCTGTCAACTAAAAAAAGCAAATGCTTTCAGACAAAATACTCGACTTTCTATTCAGCCTTCAATTTCCTGTTGAACTGCCGGCAGGTGTTGAAGTAATGAACCCATTTTTAGATGAAGAAACAAAAAGGATTGTACGAATATTTTACAACAAATATTACAACGATACTAATTCCCGCTACTGCATAATCGGAATTAACCCCGGAAGATTTGGCGGTGGAGTAACAGGCATTCCTTTTACAGATCCTATACGTTTAGAGAAAGAGTGCGGAATAGAAAATAATTGGCAACGGAAGCAGGAGTTATCTTCTGTTTACATTTATGATATGATAAACGCTTATGGTGGCGCTGAAGCATTCTATAATCAATTTTATTTTACTGCAGTCAGTCCGCTTGGTTTTACAAAAGCGGGTAAGAACCTGAATTATTATGATGACAAAATATTAGCGGAACGCATCGTTCCTTTTGCAGTTGATTGTTTTCGTAAACAAATTGACTGGGGATTGCATACTTCTGTTGCATTTTGTCTTGGTGAAGGAGCTAATTATAAGTTCTTATCCAAATTGAATAATGAATACAAACTATTTGACAAAATAGTTCCTCTTTCTCATCCAAGATTTATAATGCAGTACAGGTTAAAAACAAAGGATGATTATATAAACAGGTATCTGCAGGAGTTTGCTCAACTCCCTATATAAATGAAGTCGTCAGGGTGCATATCAAATTGTCGCAAAGGAAAAAAAGCTCCATGAAAAGATATCGTACAAGTGAGTGACACAACAGAAGTTCCACAAAGAATTTCTGTTGACTTCAAAAAAAAGAGAATTTAATACACACCCAATCCTAAAGCCTGATATCTGAACCTAAAACAAAGTATTCAAACCTTCCTTTTTGATACGTCGTCTTGCGCTATTTGTACGAGGTGTTAATACCGCTAAAAACCTCCCTTTTTATACCCTGAAGCTCTTTATTTTTCGTAGATTTGCGCACCTGCTGCAATTTTATTAAAAGCAGGAAATCAATTAGTTATGGAAGATGAAATCTTGAATGATGCTGCCGCGCAAAATAAAAATTATGGTGCTGACAGCATACAGGTATTAGAAGGCCTTGAAGCCGTGCGAAAAAGGCCTGCAATGTATATTGGTGATGTAGGCGTAAAAGGATTGCATCACCTGGTGTATGAAGTAGTGGATAACAGTATTGATGAAGCGCTTGCCGGTTATTGCAAAAACATAAACGTTACCATTCACGAAGACAATTCTATCTCTGTCAGCGATGATGGCCGAGGCATTCCGACAGCCATTCATACCAAAGAAAACCGCAGCGCACTCGAAGTGGTTATGACGGTACTGCATGCCGGTGGAAAATTTGATAAGAATACTTACAAAGTGAGCGGCGGCCTGCATGGTGTGGGAGTTAGCTGTGTAAATGCATTAAGTTCTACTTTGCAGGTAACGGTACACAGGGAAGGAAAAATATTTGAACAGGAGTATCATTGTGGTATTCCTGAATATTCTGTAAGAGAAATAGGTACTTCTGAGTTAACAGGCACCACCGTTCATTTCTGGCCCGATTATACAATATTCCAGGAATCGGTTTACAAAAGAGATATACTGGAAGGAAGGCTGAGAGAACTTTCTTACCTGAACAGGAAAATAACGATAAACATTACTGATTTACGTGAATTGGATGAAGAGAAGAAACCGTATTTCAAGAGCTTCTACAGTGAAGGCGGAATTGTTGAGTTTGTTGAAATGCTTGATAAGAGCGGCAACCGTAATTCACTTATTCCAAATACATTATTTGTGGAAGGTCTCGACGAAGCAAGCATGGTAGCTGTTGAAGTGGCTATGACTTATAACGATGATTTTAAAGAGCATATTTTCTCTTACGTTAATAACATCAACACAATCGAAGGTGGTACGCATGTAACAGGTTTCAGGCAGGCGCTTACACGTGTTTTTAAAACTTACGGAGATAAAAACGGTTTGTTTGAAAAAGCCAAAGTAGTTGTAGAAGGGGATGATTTCAGGGAAGGCCTCAGCGCCATTATTTCTGTAAAAGTACCTGAACCACAGTTTGAAGGTCAGACAAAAACCAAACTTGGAAACAGTGAAGTAAGCGGCATCGTGCAAACTACTGTTGCCCGTGCTTTAGAAGCTTACCTGGAGGAAAATCCACGGGAAGCAAAGAATGTAATATCCAAAATTGTTTTAGCCGCACAAGCGAGGGTAGCAGCCAAAAAAGCCCGCGAGATGGTACAGCGCAAAACGGTTTTAAGCGGTGGTGGTCTGCCTGGTAAGCTGGCCGATTGCTCAGAAAGAGACCCGACAAAAACAGAATTATATTTAGTAGAAGGAGACTCGGCAGGCGGTACTGCCAAGCAAGGCCGCGAAAGAAGTTTTCAGGCGATCTTACCATTGCGCGGAAAGATCTTGAACGTGGAGAAAGCAATGGAACACAAGATCTATGAAAACGAAGAGATCAGGAACATGTACACGGCTTTAGGTGTTACAGTAGGTACTGCTGAAGACCCCAAGCAGTTAAATCTTGCTAAGCTTCGTTATCACAAGCTTATTATTATGACTGATGCGGATGTAGACGGAAGTCACATCGCGACCTTAATTTTAACCTTCATCTTCCGTTATATGAAAGAATTGGTTGAGGCAGGGTATGTGTATATCGCCCAACCGCCTTTGTATCTTGTTAAAAAAGGCAAAGAGCAGGAATATGCTTACAGCGAAGAGCAGCGCAAGCAATGGGTCGAAAAATTAGGCGGTGGCAAAGACGATAGTGTAACGATACAGCGGTATAAGGGTTTGGGAGAAATGAACTCTGAACAGCTTTGGGAAACAACTATGGACCCTGCACGCCGCACTTTAAAAAGAGTAACCATCGAAAGCGCCGCAGAAGCCGACCGTGTGTTCAGCATGCTGATGGGCGATGAAGTAGCGCCAAGAAGAGAGTTTATCGAAAGCCATGCGAAATATGCGAGGATTGATGTGTAAGAGATAGTTGAGGAGGTGAAATATATCATCAAGTAGAACGTTAAAAGAAATATTCAATAAACAATTTTCAATGCTCAATTTTCAATTGCTTTGAAAATTGAGCATTGATCATTTTATTATTCTTTCCACCTTATAAGTTTCCCGCTAACGAGACAGTAATGCATTGCTGAATATAGAACAGAGGGCACAAGTGTGCGACGCAAGAATGAAAAATAGTAGTAATACAGCCCGGCTCATAAAAACTCATTGCAAATTTTTATGCAGCGCTAAGTAATTGAAATTTTCATTTTGCCTGAGCACTTTTACACCAAAACAGCTTTCCTTTTTTCTAACTGCATATTGTAAAGATTGGCGTAAAAGCCTTCTGATGCAAGCAGTTCTTCGTGTGTTCCCATTTCTTTTAGTTCTCCTTTATCCATCACAATTATCTTACTGGCTTTTCTAATCGTTGACAAACGGTGAGCAATCACAATAGATGTACGGCCTGCAATCAACTTATCAATTGCATGCTGAATCAACGCTTCACTTTCAGTATCTATTGACGAGGTCGCTTCATCCAAAATAAGAATAGAAGGATTGTATAAAAGCGCCCTAATAAAACTAAGTAACTGGCGCTGCCCCAGGCTCAATGTATTTCCTCGCTCCATCACATTATAATCATATCCGTTGGGCAAGCTCATGATGAAGTCGTGAACGCCTATCATTTTTGCCGCTTCAATTACCTGCTCTTTTGATATCAAAGGATTGCGAAGCGTGATGTTTTCGAGAACACTTCCTGAAAAAAGAAATACATCCTGTAAGACCACTCCTATGCGGCTTCGAAGCACCTCTAACTTATAATCTTCAACACTTACATCATCTATTTTAATGGCGCCTTTTTGAATATGATATAACCGGTTGAGTAAGCTGATGATAGAAGTCTTTCCGCTGCCGGTATGTCCCACCAATGCAATGGTTTCTCCGGGTTGAGCTAAGAAAGAGATGTTCTTCAACACATACTGCTCTTTTACATAAGCAAACCAAACGTTTTCAAACTCTACTTTGCCCTGTATCATCAAAGGCGCATAAGTGCCTTCTGAAGTAATTACATCAGGATTGTCGAGCACTTTGAATACTCTTTCGCTGGCAACCATTCCCATTTGGATAACGTTAAACTTATCGGCGATAACCCGTAACGGCCTGAAAATCTGGTTAAGGTAAAGTATAAAAGCGACCAATAAACCTGCATCTAACTTGTTACCTGCAATCCACCAGACTAATAAGCCCATACTTACCGCCAGCACCACCTCAACTACAGGAAAAAAAACAGAATAAGCAAAAATGGCATTGATATTCGCATCGCGATGATCCTGGTTGATTTTTTTAAACTTTAAAAATTCTCTCGTTTCTGCTGCAAATGCCTGTACTATCTGCATTCCGGTTATATGTTCCTGTGCGAAGGCATTTAGTGCTGCCACCGCATTTCTCACCCGCATAAAAGAACGGTTCACGCTTTCCTTAAAATAATAAGTGGCAACGATCAATATCGGGAAAGGAATGATACTGATAAGAGTCAGTTTCCAGTCCATATAAAACATAATAGCCAGCGTAAAAAAAATAGAAAGCAGGTCGGAAATGATGGGAATTAAACCATCGGAAAAAATGTCATTGATGCTTTCAATATCATTGATAGTGCGTGTAGTTAAGGTGCCGATGGGTGTTTTATCAAACTGAGAAAGATTTAAGCTCATTACCTTTCTGTAAACGGTTACCCGGATATCTTTCACCACATTTTGCCCAAGCCAGGAAGTAAGAAAGGAAAATATAAACCTGAAAGCGGTTTCAATAAACAGAAAAACAACCTGGAAAATAGTGACGGCAATAATAAACCTGGTAACGTCAGAAAGGTTTGCATGAAACATAAAAATGCCCAGCCATGCCGGTGTATGCATCGGCTTGCCTGTAGCCACGTCAACAGTCAGATTAATCAAATAGGGACGAACAGGCGCAAAAATGGCTAATACAATAGAAAGAACAATACTAATGACTAAATAGTGGTTGTAAGGCCTTACGAACTGAAAAACCCTTTTTAATAATGAAAAATCGAAAACCTGTTTTTTAACTGCTTCAGACATAAGAGTGCAAAAGTATTTATTAGCGCTGTTAAACCAGCTAAAGAAAAAGAGAAGTATGTAAGGTCAGTTTTCGCAAAAGATCTTTTTATCCCTCAAACATTCTGTTATATGCCATTATAAAAAGGGCGCCTAAATTTTTGTAAGGTGGAACGTAGTCTTCAAACAGATCATTGTCTTTTAGTTGTTTACCCAAATTCTTCCACATTTCCGGCCAGTTAAGGTCTTTTCCCTGTCGCAGTGTTTCGGTTATGCTCATAATCATTGGCCCGTTAACTGCACCTGCACCCGTTTGCTTGCTCGCGATAATATGAGCATAAGGACAAATACTTAACACCCTGTTTATACTTTGATAACCGCCGCAGCTTCCTAAAAAAATAACTTTTGATGTACGGAACAATTGCTCAATGGTAGAAGAAACGTGATAACTATGGCCGCGGTGTATTACAACTGTAGGACTCAAATCGTTTTCACGCAGATAATTATCTAACTCTTTCTGTGCATCGTCGTCGAGGCCTTCTTTCTCGTCCAGCGGCTTGTTTGCATAAATAATGATAGGAACTCCCTTTGTCGAACTTACTTCTATCCATTGCGGCTTATTCACTATTCTCCATCCGGGAGTATTGTATTGTGCTTTAAAAAAGTTGAAATAAGTAAGTCCGTCTTTATCGCCATAGAAGAATTGCTGTATTATTATTTTACCCGAATCGTTTCTTAATAATTTGTTCTTAACACTGTAAATCGGGGGAATACCAAACTTTGCAGAAAGGTCTATCTTATTTGTAGAATCAAGGCTTAGAAAAATGTTGTCTAAAAGGTCATAAATGGTTTGCCCTCTTTTGTTGTCATCTTTATTTTGCTGACCCAGGCTTGACTGCACTTCATCAAGAATTAATTTTCTAATGGTATTGTCAGAAATGCTTGCATAGCTGTCGGCTACGTCAACCGCATCTTCAAGTGTTGCTGTCTTTTCAAGGCCGCTGGCAAATGCACGCATCAGAATTTCTGCATTATCCTTATCCATTCTCTTTAAGAAATTATCGAGCGTATTGTAATTGGCGGCCATTTTAATAAACTTCTTAAAATGGTCAAAACTTACGCTCATCAACAGGGAGTCGCTGTTTGGGTTTTTCATCCGCTGAAAAATACGCTCATAGACCTTCAGGTAACTGCTGGTGTATATTTCCGTTTCGTTCATCACACATAAATAATACAACTCCTGCGGGTTCAGGGGCTCCACTTTCTTCATACGGATAATGTCCGGCTGGTCGTGCAATCCATTGATCACATTGATAAAACTTTCAAGTGCTTTTTGCTTTAGCATAGCTCCTAAAGCATCCATTGCCATAGGCGTATCTCTTCGTCTAAAACGTTCGGCATACTCAATTTCAGTATTTACAAGCAGCCTGTAATACTTATACTCATCCTCCCTGTTTTTGTCAATTTCTTCAAGTGTAATCTTGCCGGTATATAAATTATCTAAAAAAGGAAAATAGAGCCGGCCTTCCAAAAGATTAGCCAGGCGTGAAATTGTCTTAATTAAAGGGTCGTCGCTGTTTTGAATTTTTCTTCCCAACTCAGTAGAAGATTGGGCATAAGTGTAAATGTCTTCCTGCTGGGTGCGTGATATAACCTTTAAAAGACTGTCTGCAAAAGCCGCATTAGGATTTAACTTTAGTACTTCTATAGCCCGGTTGGGATGTCTTTGCAAACTTTTCAGCAATAAAGCTTCCCTGCTTTCGGCAATACCAGGATTTTTCTGGAAAGCGATGCATTTTACCAGTATATCACCTATCTCGTACTCATTAGTTATTAAAACCGGTTTTACCGACGCACCTTTTTTGTCAAGGTTCATTGCTTCCTGGTAAGCATTTACCAGGTCGGGTAATTGTTCTGCTTTTAAATCTCTTGAACGATAACTTTTCTCAAACGATACCAAAGCTTCGTTTAAACCTCTTAAATATTTGATTTTTGAATTTGCATCGAGCGTACTGTCGGCCTCGATGTTGTCCTGCATAGCATCAACCTTATTGAACAACGAATACGAGACCTGCAGGTTTACCTCCGGGTCATTTGTACCGTTAAATTGCCGGTCTTCCTTTTTGTCAAGCTTGTCTATTAATTTTTGAGTCTTATCTATATTCTCATGAAAAATTCTCCTCATTAAAGGGATAACAGGTTTTGGTTGAGCATTTGCCCGGAGAGAAAAAATGATGATAAAAGATAGCAGTAAAAATTTATGCATACGGAACATAGTACGCAAAAATACTACCAAAGCACGAAGCACAGACGCAATGAAATGCTTTTAAGATTTAATTTGGCCTTGCCGTTGAACAGATTATTTTTTTTTGAACCCGGCAGCAGGATTTCTATTAAGCATCGTTGCGACGCATTCCGTTCAACGGCAGTGCTGCTATTTAACTTTTATTATGTTTTACAGTAGATACGCCACACCTGCGAGGTGTGAGATGAGATGTGCCACACTGTGAGATGTGGCACATCTGCGGAAATACCGTTCTTGAAGATGACACTATAAAATTACTCGTTTAAGTGTTTTTTTTTATCGTGGTTGGCAGTTTTCACGCAAAGGCGCAAAGACGCAAAGATTGTGTTTTGCTATCGCATTTTTTCTATAGTTCGTCATTGGCAGGAACGAAGCAATCCCAATTGAGACATTGAGACATTGAGTCATTAAGGCATTGAGACATTGAGTGCTCGGGGATTGCTTCCCCGCCTCAGGCAGGCCAAGGCTGCCAATGACGGGTAGAAAATTAACGACGATGAGGTCCTACCGAATAGCGAACAAAGCGTATAAGTGTGCGACGCAAGAATGTTTAATAGTAGTAATACTGCCCGGCTCATAAAAATCATTGCACATTTTATACTGCTTTAAGCATAACATCGCCTGACAATTATAGTACAATTCCAAAACTGTTCGCTTAGAAATGAGGTTTTAAAACATTCAAGAATAACCTAAATACTACCTCAGGCATCCTTCAGCTCAATTAAAAAGAACGGGGATGAGGTGACTGCTTTTTAAACATTTAAAGCTTTCTTAAAACGTTTTGGTTGCTTCTGCTTTTATTTTCTTTAATAATCACAGGCACTTGCTTTGATTCACTTTTTGTGTTAATTAAATAAACAAAAAAAGGAAAACAAACATGAAAAGCAAGAATTTGATGTGGTTAAGTATCCTGGCTTTTGGAGCAATGCTTACCAGTTGTTCAAAAGATCCTTTGGCACACCTGACTGATGAAGAATCGCGTATTTATATTACCGATCATGACTCATCGGCTAATTTTTCTGCCTATAAGACTTTCAGTATTTCAGACTCTGTTGCAGTCATTAATAACAACAGGTCTGCAAAAGAGCTGAACGCAACAGACCAGGCTTTTATTACGGCAGTTCAAAATCAGTTACAAGCTGCAGGATATACAATGGTAAGTAAAACAGCCAGCCCCGATCTGGGTATTAACGTGAGCCGTATTTACAATACCTCTACCGGTATTATCAGCTACGGCGACTATTATGACAGTTATGGCGGATACTACGATCCCTATTACTGGGGTTACGGGGGTTATAGCTATTATAGTCCTTATGGCTATGCAACTTATTCTATCACCGAAGGCGCGCTTGCAATAGATATGCTCGATCTTAAGAATGCCGCCTCCGACAACAGGATCAATGTTATCTGGACGGGTCTCATACGTGGTGCGGGAATTTTTAATTCTGCTACTGCAGCCAGCCAGGTTTCGGCCCTGTTTAATCAATCACCTTATTTAAAACATTAGTAAACAAATTATGAAAAAGAGAGTTGGAATATTTATGACATTGATTGCAGCATGTTTTTTAACTATGTCTGCATCGGCCCAGGATAAATTAAAACTGGAACTGAGCTATGACATTAGCTCTCCACTGGGAAGTTTTAAAAACGATTACATCAATAAGACCTCTTTCAGAGGAGGTTCGGGCGAACTGAGTTATTCTTTCAATCCAAATTTTTCTTTGGGTTTGTATTCGGGCTTTCAAAGCTATTATCAAAAATACGACAGGCAGGTGTACAAATTACAAGGTAACCAGGTCATCTCTGCCGTAGTAAGCAATTCTATGGATATTGTGCCTTTGCTTTTGCGCGGTACTTTTTATCCGTTAGGCTCTTCGGCAACAGCCAAAATTCAACCTTATGTTTCTGCCGGTGCCGGTGTCAGCTTTGTGAATTATTCTCAATACCTTGGCGAATTTGGTGGCAGTCAAACTTCTGCTACATTTGCTGCACAGGCAGGCGCAGGCATCGTCATTCCTTTTGGAAGTATTGACCAAAACGGTATTAAGATTGGCGCAACGTATAATTATACAAGCTACAATCAAAACAGTATTTCTAAACTGAATAGTGTTGGGGTAAATGCGGGAGTAGTATTTGGGTTGAAATAGAGAGTTTGCAGATTTACTTTGATAAGATTTCAGGAGGTTGCTTTGTAAAAGGCAGCCTCTTTTTTTTAATGGCTGATGAGCACTTTAGTGACAAAAGCTCGAAATAGTGTTTAGATGTGCCACACCTTTGAGGTGTGGCACATCTCTTAGACTGCCAATGGTTTTGCTCAACAGTATTAACCCCAGCCGAAGTGTGCGACGCAACGATGTTGAAAAGAGTTATACAGCGGGGACAACAAAAACCTCTCTGTTAATGAGGATAATTTAAAGGGAATGTGTAGTGTAAGCCAAAGGTTCTAATTCAACTGCGGATCAATCGGGTAATTCACCATCTGCACATATTCGCCGCCTAATTGTTTCAGCGCTTCTTTCCAGGTATTATCAATGTTGGCAGGAAA
>CAXUMK010000028.1:0-35969 GCA_964251885.1 uncultured Segetibacter sp.
TGTCGGCCAGGCTTCTTCGGGCAGCATTCCATACGAGTGTAAAGTTTCTTTGCCTCCGACACTCGTGCCCCATAGCCCTTTATTTATCGAGTAGACAGACTTGTCAAAATTCATGTTCACATGCTTACTCTTCAGGTATTCAATTTCTTCTTCGCGGCTCAGTTTAAGATCACGGATAGGTGTAATGATCTCAACACCGGGGATCATGATATTGAAGATCATGTCGAAACGAACCTGGTCGTTACCGGCGCCGGTGCTGCCATGCGCAACGGCATCTGCATTCATTTCTTCGACATAGTCGGATATATTAAGCGCCTGTATAAGCCGTTCAGCGCTTACGCTCAAAGGGTAAGTATTGTTCTTTAAAACATTGCCAAACACAAGGTATTTGATGATGCTGTCGTAATATATTTCTTCTGCTTCAACTGCCTTATGTGTTTTTACACCCAACGCATGTGCGTGTTGCTCAATATGCTTCAATTCATCTTTTGTAAAACCTCCTGTATTTACGATAATGCTATGCACCTCGTAACCTTTTTCTTCCGTAAAATATTTTACGCAGAAAGAAGTATCGAGCCCGCCGCTAAAGCCAAGAACTACTTTTTTTGACATTGCTGAAACTGGTTTTAGAAATTACTTACACGTGAAACAATGCGCTGAAGATATGCGTTAACAGCTTTGATTTGCTCTGGGAGTCTTTCCTTTTAAACAGCTTCAATAAACGGCTTTTCTTTACGTTCATAAAGCGCTCATACAAATTTGAGTTGAGTTTAAAATCGGCGGCAGTTTCTTCAGGTTCAAAATGGTCGGCAGGATCGTAAAGCATTGCGGTGCAGAAGCAGTTTTTCCTGTCTTTGCTCATTAAAGTATCGTAGTTAACACAGGCTTTACAACCCGCCCAAAACTGCTCGTCATCTGTTAATTCTGAGTAGGTAACGGGTTCGTACCCAAGTTCACTGTTTATTTTCATGACAGCTAAACCGGTTGTCAACCCAAAGATTTTTGCTTCAGGATATTTCTCTCTCGACAAATCAAAGATGCGTTTCTTGATCTGTTTGGCGACACCGCTTTTACGAAAAGCAGGCGCTACGATCAGGCCGCTGTTTGCCACATACTGTTCATGTCCCCAGGCTTCTATATAACAAAAGCCAACCCAGGTACCGTCTTCTGTATGTGCAATTACTGCCTTGCCTTCTTCTATTTTTTTGGCTACATATTCGGGGCTGCGTTTTGCTATGCCGGTTCCTCTTGCCTTGGCAGAAGACTCCATTTCGTCTGTGATAGTTTTGGAATAAATAACGTCACCACTATTGGCTACCCTGATGATAATTTGCTGATCCACTGTTGATAAAAATTAAAAAGAAGATTGTAAAGAAGATTGTGCCAAACAGGTACACTAAGCCTGCATTTATCTATACAAATAGTTAAGTATAAGTGTATTCTATTATCAGATTCGAGGTCGTCGGATAAGATATAAGAAGTTATCAGAACCCAAATTACTGATAGCGCCTCTAAGTGAAGGATGACTTGCGAAAAGATGTGTATGAGAGACAAAATTTTTCACTTCTGACAGAACGAAAAATGTAAAAAAATATTTTGAAGATGTAAAAGTATATTACTTTAATTTTTTGAAGCAATATTTTTTTCTTAAAGTTTTGCTGATAGACTTATACTTTCCAAAAAAACTGTCACACTTCCTATAGATGGCAGTTTTAAAATCTCTGCGAAAACCGGTAAAGTGTTGCAAGAAAAAAAATTGCCTTAGTAAAAGTGAAGCCTGTTTGCAAACTCAATAAAAACATTTTGTACTTTTCAGCATGCAAAACAATCAATTTTTATTGTACGGAGCGTATGGGTATACAGGCGAACTAATAGCCCGTTATGCTGCCGAGTACAACCTGCAACCCATTCTTGCAGGACGACGTGAGGACGCATTGAAGCCGCTTGCCGCAAAGCTGAACATGCCGTATAAAGTAATTAACCTTGATAAGGCAAAGGATTTAGAAGCGGCTTTGCAGCAGGTAAAGCTGGTAATGCATGCTGCCGGGCCGTATGACCTTACAGCAAAACAAATGATAGATGCCTGTTTAAAAACCGGTACAAGCTACATTGACCTTAATGGCGATATGAATGTGTACGCAATGCTGCAGGGTTACGACACCCAGGCAAAAAAAGCGGGTATTATGATTATGTCGGGTGTCGGGTTCGATGTGGTACCGACTGATTGCATGGCTTTGTACCTGAAGAAACTGCTGCCTGCCGCCACTTCTTTAAAGCTGGCTTTTGTAATGCCTGGGGGCGGATTATCGCGTGGCACGGCTGTAACTACTGCAGGACAATTGGGCGAGCCCGGTGCAGTTAGAAAAGATGGCAAAATAATACCTGTGCCTGTCGGGCAAAAAGGAATGTATGTAGACTTCGGACAGGGTAAAAAGGTGTTTGTAATGAGCTTGCCCTGGGGAGATGTGTTCACTGCATACTTAACAACCGGCATACCGGATATAGAATGCTATACAGCAGTACCGTATGCTGTGTACGGTCTTTTAAAATTCCAGTTTTTGTTCAACTTTCTGCTGAGAACTTCCTTTGTAAGAAACCTGGTTAAGAAAATGGCCAACAAAAAACCTGCAGGACCAGATGACGCGACGCGGGAAAAGGCAACCTGTCATGTATGGGGACAAGTTGCTGACAGCGCAGGCAAAATTATAACAGCGAGACTATCAGGACCTGATGCATATACTTTAACAGCCCGCAGTACTTTACTGATTGCCCAAAAAATTCTGCAGGGAAATTTAAGGGCAGGATACCAAACACCTGCCGGCGTATATGGAGAAGACCTGGTAATGGAAATACACGGCGTAAAAAGGGAACTTATTACAGGCTAAACCTGTAGCGTTGTAAAAAAGAAGGCAGGAAAGAAATTAGTTTCTTTCCTTCTTCTTTTTTAGTGTATAACTCTTGTTTAATTATCAGCTTTACTACTTTGTCAAAGTGTAACTTTTTTAAGTTTTGTTACCAGCATTTGTTTTTTATAGCATCATCCTTGTGTCACTCACTTTTACTGATATAGTTTCATGGCATCTTTTCCCATTGAATGTTTTATCGTTGTCAAGGAATACAAGTGACCCTTTGGCTTGTCGAATAAAGAAAGGAAGTACACGAGTGCGACGCAACGGTGACTCATAGTTGCAGTTCCGCTCGGTTCAAAAAATTCTACTCACCTTTTTATCCCTCGTGAAGTATAAACCAAACTTTAAATTCACCATTTTTCTGGCTTTGCTAAAACAGGTTTACTGGCCGCTCCATGTATTGTTAGCCGGGTTTAAGTCAGGTAATCTCTTGTCAGGGTCAATCACAACTGAAGTTATTTTATCTGTTGTATTCGTTTTAAAAGTCCATTTACTGCCGTGATGCCACACTTCGACCGGTAATTTTACAAGCTGAGTTTTTCCGTTCGCTTCTGTTATCTGAACAGTTATCGGCATAGGCATCATTTGCAAAAGCTCGATAGTTACCAGGCCTCCTTTAGCGGAGTCGCTGTCAACGTATTTTACTTCACTCACTGCTGCATCAAATTTCCAGTTATTGATAAACCAGCCACGCCAAAACCAGTCGAGCGTTTCGCCGCTGTAGTTTTCTATTGCATGAAAAAAGTCCCAGGGAGTAGGATGTTTGAAAGCCCAGCTATTGATGTAAAAACGGAAAGCTTTATCAAACCTGTCCACCCCAAGAATTTCTTCTCTCAGTATCTGCAGGCCTAAAGCTGGTTTGCTATAACTGTTTATACCCCAGTTTCTCGGCGAGTTGACATCAGGAATAGTAAATATGCTTTCGGTGTTGTCTGAAAAAAACAGTTTAGCGATTGTGTATCTGCTTGTAGTATCATTTGGATACTCACCTTTGTTGAAAGCTTTGTTAGCGACCGTATTGATAAAAGTATTAAAACCTTCATCCATCCATGCGTATTTGCGTTCGTTGCTGCCTACTATCATCGGGAACCAGTTGTGCCCGAACTCGTGGCTCGTGACTCCCCAAAGACCTTTTTTGGCAGCTCTTAAACCACAAAAAACTATCCCCGGATATTCCATTCCACCTACTCTTCCTGCAACGTTTACGGCTACGGGATAGGTATAGGGAAACCATTGTGTAGAATAATGTTCCAATGCACCCTTCACATATTCTGTCGAGCGTCCCCATGCTGAGTCGCCTGCACTCTCTGCCGGGTAAACCGACATGGCTAATGCTTTTTTATTATCAGGCAGGTTCATTCTTGCAGCATCCCACACAAAAGCTTTGCTTGCTGCCCAGGCTACATCTCTTGCATTTTTACATTTAAATCTCCAGGTAAGATTGCTCTTGCCTGCCGGGCGGGAAGATGGATTCGTTACTTCCGTTGTATCACGTATCATAACCGTTTTATCACTTTGCCGTGCATGGTTTAACCGGCTTACCTGTAAAGGCGTAAGCACTTCATTTGGATTTTGCAATTCACCTGAACCGACGATTATCAGGTTTGCAGGGGCAGTAATGCTGTATTCGAAGTTGCCGTATTCGAGATAAAACTCGCCTTGTCCCAAGTAAGGCAAAGTGTTCCAGCCAGCAACATTATCAAAGACACACATCCTGGGATACCATTGCGCTATTTCATAGATCCAGCCGTTACGGGTTAAGATTCTTCCCAAACGGTCTGTTCCATATTCAGGAACGGGAAAGGAATAATTGATCTTGATCTGAACTGAATCGCCGCCAGCTTTAAGAGGCTGCGGCAAAAGCACCTGCATTCGTGTATCAGAAATAACATTTTCGGCTTTTGTTTCTTTTCCCGCTTTTACAATACTCACTGATTGAATGTTGTAGCCTCCGTTAAAGTTCTGGTTTGCCCATCTGCCTCCGGTAACGGTTGTTTGTGCAACGCCACGTGATGCAGTGCTGTAAATATTCTGATCTGCCTGCAGCCATAAAAAAGACAGGTTTTGAGGGCTGTTGTTTTTATACGTAATGAGAACAGTGCCGGTAATAAAATGTTTGCCTGTGTCTAAGGTCGCGTCTATTTTATAGCTGGCTGAATTCTGCCAGTATTTAGGACCGGGAGTGCCGGTGGCGGTACGCACATCATCGCCATAAGTGGAATAAAAAGTAGGATTGAAAGCCTGCCGCTGATCGTAAATAGAAGAAACCTGTGCTGAAAGACTATTACTGATAAAAAAGACAGCACAAAGAGAAACAAAGGGGAATATTCTTTTCATGATGATTTGTTGAATTGTTGCAGAACTTCTTCTATTAATTAAAGAATGTTGCAACGTTGGCAAATATCATTTAAAATTTTAGTTTGAGCATGATTTTGCAAATTTATTAGGCGAGAGGAAGAGAGAGTAGGGAGTCTATAGTCAGTAGTGAGTAGTGAGTAGTCAGTAGTCAGTAGTCAGTAGTGAGTAGTCAGTAGTCGGTGGTCAATGAGATGACAGATGACGGAGTAGTGGGTGGTCAATGGTCAGTGGTCAGTGGTCAGTACGTAGATGTAATCGATTGTTAGAAAAGCTAAATAGAATTACTTCAGATGAACGTAATGCGACGCAAGGATGATGCTGGAGAAACAAATGCCGGTAACCTATAAATCACCGGCAATTGCAGAAGGATGTAGACGATTTTAGCTAAACAGATACTCCAGATCTTCTCTTGTAAGGTTCTTCACAAAGCCTGCATCGTCAGTTATCAGGTCTGCTGCGAGAGCTTTTTTCTTTTCCTGTAGTTTGAGTATTTTATCTTCGACCGTATCACGGCAAATCATACGGTAGGCAAAAATATTTTTCGTCTGTCCAATACGATGGGTTCTGTCTATGGCCTGTTGCTCAACCGCCGGGTTCCACCAGGGATCAACGATATACACGTAGTCGGCTGCAGTCAGGTTAAGACCCACTCCACCCGCTTTTAAAGAAATTAGAAATACCCTGCAGCTTTCGTCGTTTTGAAAACCCTGGATCGCTTTTTCACGGTCAGGTGCAGAGGTGCTTCCGTCAAAGTACTGGTACATCACACCCATTTCATCGAGCCTTTGACGGATCAATGCAAGCATACCGAGGAACTGCGAAAAGATAAGCGCTTTATGGTCGCTGATGTTCTCGGTTATTTCTCTTACCAGTTCGTCTAACTTAATAGAAACATTGGGGAAAGTTTCGTCCTCCTTCATAATAGCCGGGCTGTCACATATCTGCCTCAGCTTCATCAGACCCTGCAGAATGGTTAACTGCGATTTGCCAATGCCCTGGTTTTCTACAACGCCTAAGATCTTATCGCGAAAATCGTTTCGGTAGGCCTCATAAATTTTTCGCTGCTCATCGCCCATTTCGCAGAATAAGATCATCTCTGTTTTATCGGGAAGGTCTTTTGCAACCTGCTCTTTTGTTCGCCGCAGGATGAATGGGAAAAGCAGCTTTCGCAAATGTTCTTTTTGCTCCTTTTCGCCAAACTTGTCTATGGGAACTGCAAATTCCTGTTTGAAGAATTCCATGGTGCCCAACATGCCGGGATTGAGGAAATTCATTTGAGCGAATATGTCAAACGTGTTGTTTTGCAAAGGAGTACCGCTGAGGCAAAGGCGGCTTTTTGCTTTGAGTAAACTCGCCGCCTTTGTAACCTTGCTCGACGGGTTTTTGATCGCCTGGCTTTCGTCGAGAATGATATAATCAAACTCTGGCTCTACAAAAGATTTAATGTCGCTTCTTAATGTGCCATAAGTGGTTATAATAATATCAACCTGTGGATGAGAAACATTTTTTTTGTCCCTGATGCCACCGTGATGAATATAATAAGTAAGTGATTGAGTGAATTTCTTAATCTCATTTTCCCAGTTATACATCAGCGTTGTCGGGCAAACGACAAGGGCTTTTAAAGCACCTTTTGTTTCTTTTATATGCTGGATAAAAGAAAGCGCCTGCACTGTTTTACCGAGACCCATATCGTCGGCAAGAATGCCTCCCCATTTTACCTCGTGCAGGTAATTGAGCCATTGAAAACCCGATTCCTGGTAAGGACGCAAGATCGTTTTTAGATGTTCGGGAGCCTCTATCGGTTCTATATTTTTAAACTCTTTCAGTTTATCGTACCGTTCTTCCAACTGGAAAAACAACTCTTCTTCATTCCTGTTTTCGTATAACTCTTCTATTACGCTGAAGTGGTAACGGCTCAGCTTCATCTTTTCGCTCTTTCCCTCACCTACCCTGAATAATAATGAATATTTTTTTATCCATTCTTCAGGTAAAATTCCCAATGAGCCGTCCTGCAATTGCACAAACTGCTGCTTATTTGCAAGGGCTTTTTTAACATCGCCGACTGTAATTTTCTGTTCGCCAAAAAAGATCTCAACCTTTGCATCAAACCAGTCTGTATGACTGCTGATGTAAATTTTGGTAGAAGGCTTTGCCGTGTTGAACCTGAAGTTCTTTAATGCTTCAAATCCAAAAACAGGAATTTCCATTTCCTTCATCGCATCTATAAAAAGGAAGAACCAATTGTTTTTGAGCACATCAGCGCCTTTTAAAACAAGGTTATCTGATTGGTCGGGTTTTATAAACTGAGAATGGAGGCCTTGTATCTTTTCTGTAAAAGCCTTTTCTTCCTCCATATTCCGCTGGATAACCAGCAGCCGGTCTTGCTGAGGAATGATGATCTTGTCTTTATCGTGCGGTTTTACTTCGTAGCCTTTGTAAATAAATATGGGCTGAAACATCAGGTAATCGCCTTTTTCCTTCAACATCAGTTTCACTTCCGGCTTTATATCCTTTATGTCTTCACGCTTTACGTTGTTGAACTGTACGTTATATTCTTTCGCCAGTGGTAAGATCATCTCCTGCAACTGGTGCGCCCAATCTTTGTCTTCAATTATTATTTTGCCTGAGGGTAAAAACTTCTCTACCAGCAAGACATCTTTGGGCTTTTCGTACAAAAACAAAGTATTGTCATATTCAAAAAGTAACCGCGAACTGCTTTCACTTTCTGCTACCCCAACCTCTATGTGATTGAGTTTTACAAAGCATTGAACCTCATAAGTATTTTTATTGAAATTGATATTGAAATTAAGAATAGCCGGTTGTTCGCTTAATTGAACCTTTTGCAAATTGCCTGTAGTGAAAGCTTTTCGTGCAGGTAATTTAAAAGCAAAATGAGGGTTTGCATCAGCAAACATTTTTTTAAATCTCGGATGCAGAAACTCTACAATTAAATGCCTCGTTTCCTCGGGCAGCTCATCGTTGTGCTGCTGTATAATGTTTTCCCAGATACCGCTGAAAGGAGAGTTTCGATTGAGGTAACGCGTTATTTCAGATGGTTGCAATTTGCGCAATTGCTGCACCATCAGTTTGTCATCGTCACTAAACACTTCGGTATTGATGTATTTATTCAGGTCAAGCCTTTCTGTTTTATTTACAAAAGCATTTCGCTCTTCGTTGGGCTCACCCTGCACTCCTTCTATCTGTATAAATGGATACTGGTCTTTGTTTTCGATAAATACGAGACCAAGCTGCATAGCCGCCGGTTTTGCGATTTCTTCGTCAGCTTCATCTACTGCAACAGGAGACTCATACACCGGCTTTTTAAGCCCTAACACTGCAGGCGCTATTCTTTTTATAGAAGAGTCGAGCACACGCAAAAATGGCTTTCCGTCTTTATAGGCAAATTCAAACTTGCCTTTCAGATTGTCGTTCAGCGAATACCCATAGGCCTCGAGCAGCTTGTTTTTTTCTTTGTCCCAGTTGCGGATGCTATCAAAATAATTGACACCGTAACGTGACAGCAGTTGCACCAGCACAATCGTTTTGTGAAGGCACAGCGGATGTTTGCTATCGCTGTCGCAGTTGCAGCTTGTATCAAAGTTTCTCTCTTCATTTTTTTGAATTAAGACTTTGTACTTAACCTTGTTAACTTCTACTTCTGCTTTTACCTTTTCGTCCTTCGCTTCAATGATATTTGCCTTGCTGCTTCTCACATATTCTTCCGCTTCGGTATACGATTGGGGCGATGTAAGCAACCTGATCATTTTCAAATCAAGCTGTTTCATTTTTACAACCGTATGTTTCTGGTCGTACAACAAATCTTTTTCATCGAGCATGTTTCTGTCGAGCAGTTCCTGCAGTTGAAACAATGCCGCAGCTTCATGCCTGCATATTTCGCCTAAGTTATACGGACAACTGCAGCGCAGAGATAAAGTGGAAGCTTCTTTAAATTTATTGATCTGAACTTTATAATAAGTGGAGTAAATATCATCTTTCACCCGGAAAGTAACGGCAGCCATCAGGTCGTCGTAATCCATTAATTCTACATTGCCGGTTGCGTGTATTTTCTTTCCCCTGCGGATTACTTCGTCTGTGCCGTTGTTGTATATATGTTTGATCAGATGCGGTAATGCCATGAATATTTGTTGCTGTTGACGTATGACCGTTGACAGATGGCAGAAGAAACATTATCGTTTCTGTCACCCGCATCAGTCAACTGTCATCTATTTACTGAAAAGGTCAATTAGCAAAAGTAAAGGAAAAGCGGCCAGCTTAGAGTTTGTAAAAAGAAAGATATGAATGAAATGTTTGTTAAGAATGGCTTTAGAAGAAATGAAAAGCAGCAGCAGAGAAAGGATTGCTGTAGCCAACACTGAAATTTGTGAATGAAGCACGCATTTATCGCTATTGATGCACGACCAGTTCGCCTTTTTTATAAATGGGCAATATATTGGCAACGTCTGTAGTAATGCAGTACCGCAAATCTTTTTCAAGCCCGTAAGCAGCAAGCCGGTGCCAGTGTGTTGTATTTTGAATAAACTTAAATAAGTTACTCTCATGCAGTTTGTAAATCTGCTGCGCCATCAGGCTGGCATCGTCGTGTATGGTAAAATGTTCCTTTACCCGGTCTATAACTGCTCCGCAAAACAAGGCATCCTCCAGGTTAAACAGGTCTTTCCACCCCGAACAGCCAAGAATGACATTTTTGTTTTGAGCAGTCAGATAATTGCAAACAGCGCTCAGGTTTGGAAAAGAGCCTGTCACTACTTCCGCACAGTGGTTGTCAAGCGCTTTATGCAGCAGTTTGGTTCCGTTGGTAGTTGTTATTACAAGTGTTTTGCCTTCAATAAATGTTCTTGGATATTCTGCCGGTGAATTACCATACTGAAGACCTTCAATCACTTTTCCTTCCCGTTCACCTGCAGTTATCGCGTTTGGTATTTCGCTTCCCAATCTTTTGCATTCATCCACCGCAACTACCGGAATTACTCTTGCCGCGCCATTATACAAGGCAGTCGCTATAGTGGAAGTTGCGCGAAAAACGTCTATAATAACAACTATCGTGTCTTTTAAATTATATAAATGAAGCAGCGCCGGAGATAAAACTGTAAAGAGAGCAGGCTTTTTATACATCCGGCAAAGATAAAAGGATATGTATTGGATTAGAAAGAAGGCGTACAGTTACGGTACATAAATGCGAAAGGGAAGTTTGGTAGCCTGCAGAATAACTTTCTTTTGCATCTGCCAACACAGGTGTAAGGCAAATCTTTATCAAATATAGTTTAACAGACAAAAGTGAATGCGCAGAAAGCGAAGGATTTTCTAAAGCCCTTCAATTTCTGCGCATAATTATTTCTACTTTGCCTGTTTTAGTATTGATAGTTTTTTGGGGTAACTGTCAGTTGTGTGTTATGGCAACTCCGGTTGTGTCACACACTTGTGCTGTATCTTTTTATGGCAGCTTTTAAAGAAAGTACACAAAAAACATAACTGGGTAAAGTAGAATGAGATTCTGTCATTTTTTAGAAAACACCAGTAGCTCGTTTGCCTGCACTTCGGTTACATACTTTTTGTTCCCATCCTTATCTGTATAGCTCCGGTTAATGAGCTTGCCGTCTACCAGCACTTCCATGCCTTTTGAGAACAGCTTTTCTGCTATCTCGGCTGTCTTTCCCCACGCTATTACGTTATGCCATTGTGTTTCGGTTACCTTTTCACCTTTTGTATTGGTGTAGGTTTCGTTTGTAGCGATGTTAATGCGTGCAAGTTTTCTTCCGCCTTCTATTGTTTTGATTTCAGGGTTTGCACCAACATGTCCGATCAATTGTACTTTGTTCTTCATTTTGTTTGTTTTTAATTGTTTACAATTTCAGGCATCTTCCATGCCTTTTTGACGATACAAAGATGAAACAGCGTAAAAGCCTTAGCTGGTATTTACCCATTTAAAATCGTATATACTTGCTTTTAAGTGTTTGCAAACGGAAAGAAAGGAGCAGTTGGTAGTGTTTCAGGTTGAAATTAGGGTTGTAGAAAAAATTTATGTTACAAAAGATGAAAGAGCGTCAGTAACGCTAATCAATCCTAAGATTAATAAAAAAAGCTAATCCCTCTATTCCTTTCAGTCCCTGTCCTAATTCTTAGCAATAATCGGTGCCGCGTAATGTGCCAGCGACATTACGGTAATTTGTGGATTAACTCCCAAACTTGTTGGAAATACACTTGCATCACACACAAACAAATTGTCGTATCCATACACCTTGAAGTTTTCATCTACCACACCTGTCACAGCATCATTGCTCATCACATTTCCTCCCTGCGGATGTCCGGAACCTGTAGAAATATCGGGCGAAGCTTTTATATCTTTTCTAAAGTTTTCTTTTAGCTCTGCCACCGTTTTATATTCGTAATAGTTAAAACTATTTGGCATTACCCGTTCGGCTCCTCCGGTAAGATATATTTCGGCAGCTTTTTCCAGCCCATCCATCAGGCTGTTAAAATCATCTTCGGTAGGTACATAATTTATATCACGGCCAAATAAACCGGCCACCTTTACCTCTGCGTTTGATGAAGTGCCTACCAGTACACCGGTACACGCCATGTTTGCATATTGCTGCATATTGTGAAAGTGCTGGTCGAACCACCCGGGCATGGCAGTAGATTGAAACATTGGCGGGTTATACCACGTTTCCATCACATAACGCCGGTCGCTGGTTTTAAGAAAGTGAGAGATTTGCAGGCCATCGTAAGAATTGACAGTTTGTTTATAAGCTGCTGTTATTTGTGTACCGAGATTGAATGCCAGTTTTTTTCCGGCGTTTGCGAGTCCTAATTTTGACTTTAGCAATAAAATGCTTGAAGAAATAGCGCCGGCTGATGATACAAATGTTTTGCCTTTTATGGTAATCTGTTTCCCACTTTTAAATTTACCGGTAATGGAAGCTATTGTGTTTCCGTTTTTGTTGAAACTGATTACTTCACAATTGGCAATTATTTGCAGAGAGCCGGGATAGGTAAGCTGCGTTTGCGGTAGAATGGTGTCGAGCATCGAAAGCTTTTTACCATACTTGCAACCCATATTGCAGTAACCCGAGCCTAAGCATCCATTGATGTTTGCCATTACTGAGTCGAGCTCTGGTGGCTTGTAACCCATATCTGCGCAGGCCTTGGCGAAAAGTCTTCCGCCGGGATTAAGAAATCTATCATCGGTCATTACAGGTGTATGGCTCACGTGCATCAGGTTATAAATTGCGGCCATTGAGCTTTCGTACTTTGCCCGGTCAATGCCGATGCTCATTTCGTTGATCCATCTGTCTAAAATATAGTCGGGTGTTTCAAAACAAACGGCATTATTTACCACTGTTGAACCGCCCACACAACTACCCTGGAAAACCTGGAAACGGAAGTCGCGTGAAAGCTGTAATGCGCCATCTGCATACAGCCTCGAAACCATATCTACTTCGTCTTCTGTAAAAGAAAGCGGTTGTTCAAGTCCTCCACGCTCTACCAGCAGCACCTTTCTACCAGCTTGAACAAGTTGATTTGCTAATATTGAAGCTGCTGCTCCCGAACCTACAATCACCACATCTGCATTGATTTCGTTTGATTTTATATCAGACTCTTCCATCACTTTTAGCAAGGCTGCTTTAGAATGGCTTCCTGGAAACTCTCTTTCCCGGTCATCAATATCTTTTCTTTTAGAAAAAGGGACATAACCAATGCTTTCATATACTGCCGGGTCGCTGTAGTAACCCATGTAGCACAATTGCTTCGACATTCGTATAGCTGCCTGTACCAACTGCTTGTACCAGCCGGGAAACCCGTCGAACGTAACGTCTGTAATAAATCTCTTTTTAAGAAAGTTGAGTCTTTTATCGGGCTGCATCAAACTTAGCAAGGGATTAAGTGACAGCAGCGGGTAGTATTCCATTGCGGTCAGAACAAGTTTCATTACCCACTTGGTCGAGGCACGAAAACTCAATAAATAAGTATCTACGTTCGATGCAACTTTTATGGGTTCTATCTGCAATTTATTTGTAACGACATCGCCGGTAATACCCACTTCGGCTATTGCCTGCAGTGTTTCAAATTGCTGGATGGATAAATACTGGAGACCATATCGTGCTCTTCCGGCTGCTGTTGAAAGTATCCATAAAACTGCTGAAGTGGCTCCATATACCAGTGTTTGATAGATGTAAAAAGGCCCGGCAATAATTGAATGCTTATCTCTTATCCAGTTTCGCAAAGCCCACAGGGCTGCAATAAGTAAAACCCATTTTAATAATCCGGTAACAGCGCTAAAACGCCGCGTATCGCCTATGGATAAAGTGAGCAGAAAAATAATGAGCAGTATTTGCAAGAATGAATTATGTGCTATTACTGCATAACAAATTGTTTCGATGCGGCTGAGAAATGCAGGTGTTAATGAAGGAAAGACACGGAAAAAGAGTGTTAGTAAAGATATAAAGAGAAGCAATTTCAGAAATGCCTTTAAGTTAATCTCGGCGGGTTGAAGTGCGGGTTTCACAGTTAATATAGTTTTGTAAATGGAATGAACGAATTGGCATTTGCCCTTTTGCATATTAAAATCACAGAAAAATTACCAGGGCAGGTACCTGATTTTTTGACGATGGCCAAGCAGAAAATAGCAGTAAAAAATATTTATATTTTCACTAAGGGTCAGGTATGCTTTACATAGCATCAGGCTGTGATCTCCTTCGTTTGGCAGTACTACAAAATCACGGATTACCCTGAAAAAACTCAACGTCAGCTTATGAAAGGGAACGTCGTAGTTAAAGTGTGCCAAGTGCAGATAAGGCTGATAAAGCTTGTGGTACGGTTCATCTTTTACATACGAAACCCTGAAATAGCCTAACTGGTTCGGGCGCACTTTGTGCAGGCCTACTTCCCACTGACCCAGGTACTTTTGCCGGTCCTGGACTACAGTTTCGTTGTAGCCATAATTGGCGCCATCTTTTTTATAAAATCCTTTTTTAAATTTTTCCCCTGATATTTTTCCAACGGGTTCATGATTCCAACCACAATAGATATAGCCGTTCAATTGTTCTATATCGGGCGCCGTGCCATTTAATAAAACCTTTTCCATTGTTGCTTTATCAGCTTGGGCAAGCGTTTCATAAGTCCATATTTGAGACATAAGCAGAAAGATTTTAGAATTATTAAGCAATACCTTTTTTAAAGCTTTTTTGGCCACCGTAATTTTCAATCTTATTTCCGTACTGTATTATTTCCAAATTCGTCTTGCTATATTTTAAGCCGTATAAAATGTGCGACGTATTTATGAACCGGGCAGTGTTGCTACTATTTTTCTTCGTTGCGTCGCACTCTTATACTGTTTGTTCTGTATTCGGCAATGCACTACTTGTTCCAGTTAGCGGGAAACTTATAAGGCGAGAAGTATAACTAAGATGGAGAACTAGTAAACTTCTGCAGCTTGTTCTAAAAAAACTTTCATAATAATACAACATCTTTTGCTGAATGCAAATGGTCTTCGGTGAATAAAAAATTAAATGAAGTAAGCTGGTATTGCTTGGTACATTCAATTATTTCAACTTTTGTATAAGGAATGTTTTTCTTTGTACAAACCAATAGGTAAAATGAAAGTTACTGAAGCTTCTGCAAACGATATTCAAGCGCTTACTGCACTCATAAATAATGCCTACCGGGGCGATACATCAAGAAAAGGATGGACAACCGAAGCAGACCTGTTAGATGGAATCAGGATAGATGAAACGACTCTAAAGCAATATTTTGAGGATGCTGATTCTGCAATTTTAAAAAGCATAAATGAAGATCGGCAGATAACAGGATGCGTGTATCTGAAAACGAAACACGATCAAATGTATCTGGGCATGCTGACTGTAATGCCTGAGTTACAGGCAAACGGTATCGGCAAATTGCTGCTGCATGCTGCTGAAGAAAGGGCGAAGCTAATCGGTTGTACAAGTATTATAATGACTGTAATATCTGTACGAAGCGAGTTGATAAACTGGTATGAAAGGCATGGCTATTATAACACCCGGCAGACGGAGCCTTTTCCGCAGGATGAAAAATTTGGTATTCCCAAAGTGTCTCTTGAGTTTGTTGTACTGGAAAAAATTCTATGAATTAGATCGTGCTTCCCTGGTAACGCTTGTAACAGAAATGTAATTGACTATACTATTTGTTCTCCCTATTTTTTAGGTAGAACAAATGGCAGAACAAAAGATTTATAAAATGAAAACTGAAGTTAAATAGCGATATACAGATGAACGGAGCGTCGCAACGACGATGCTATGAAAATTCAAAAGCCGGTAACCAAAAAGATGTGACAGTTGTAAGATGACAGTTGACAGAACAAGGTTTAAAGAATATAATCAGCAAATCGGAGCTGATCAGCAATTAGCACATTAGCACATTAGCTAATTAGCTAATTAGCACATTAATCTCATTTCTTCCTCTTATTCAACTCGTCTCTAATTGAAATTGCTCTTATGTAATCTTCCTGCTCGAGCACTTCGTTGAGCAATGTATTTAGCTCTTCCACGCTAAGACCGCTTAAATCGTCGCGGCTGCCGGGTTCTGCAGTTGTTGTAGTGGTTGGTTTTTTCTTGCCGGTTCCTGAGTCTTCCATCAAAATTCCGGCGCTTTCAAGAATGTGGTCGTAAGTGAAAACCGGGCAGCTAAAACGCACTGCCAACGCCAGTGCATCGCTGGTACGGCTGTCTATTTCAATCGTATCGTGCTCATTTATACAAACCAGTTTCGAATAAAAAATTCCTTCCTGTAAATCGCTGATGATTATTTCCTGCAGGTCAACATTGTAAGCATTCATGAAATTTTTGAGCAGGTCATGGGTCAATGGGCGGCTTGGCTGCATTCTTTCGAGAGCTACTGCGATCGCCTGCGCTTCGAACCCTCCGATAACGATGGGCAAACGGCGAAGGCCGTTGACCTCACCTAAAACGACTGCATACGAATGCGTTTGAGTGATGCTATGCGACAATGCTACAATTTCCAGTTCTATTTTCTTCATACCTGCAATGCTTCAAAATGTAAATTAAGCGCAAATGTAAAGATTTACGTTTTTATAATTTGGTATCTGCAAAATTGATAATCGTTTTTTATGAATAAGTTTTTTTTATGAAGAAAGATTTAAAGCGTGTCAACGGTTAATTTGCTTCGGGGATAGTTTGTTACATTTGCACTCGTTTTAAATAATTGTAACTCCTTTATGATCAATGTTTCTTTTCCGGATGATGCAGTGAGGCAGTATGAAAGTGGCAGTTCTGCTATGGATATTGCCAAATCGATAAGTGAAGGACTGGCCCGTAAAATTTTAGCTGCAAAGGTAAACGGACAGGTTTGGGATGTAATGCGCCCGATAAATAACGACGCGTCTTTACAATTACTTACCTGGAACGATATTGAAGGAAAATCGACCTTCTGGCATTCGTCGGCTCACCTTATGGCGGAAGCGCTTGAAGCCGTATTTCCGGGCGTAAAACTTGGAATTGGCCCGGCCATAGAAAAGGGTTTTTATTACGACATTGACTTAGGCGACAGGCAGATAACAGAAGAAGACTTACGCAGGCTGGAAGTGAAGATGGCTGAACTGGCAAAAAACAACAGTATTTACCGGCGCAAAGAAGTGAGCAAGCAGGATGCAGAAAATTATTTTAAAGAGAAGGGTGACGAATATAAACTTGAACTGATAGAAGGCCTGAAAGATGGCGAAATAACTTTTTACACACAGGGAAATTTTACTGATCTCTGCCGTGGCCCACACATACCCAGTACCGGTTTTATAAAAGCTGTAAAGCTTACCAATATTGCCGGTGCCTACTGGCGGGGCGATGAGAAGCGCAAGATGCTGACGCGCATTTACGGTGTTACTTTTCCGAATCAAAAAGAGCTGGACGAATATGTGACTTTTCTTGAGGAGGCAAAAAAAAGAGACCATCGCAAGCTCGGCAAAGAGTTGGAGTTATTTACTTTCTCTGAAAAAGTAGGATTAGGGCTGCCATTATGGCTTCCGAAAGGGGCAATGCTGCGGGAAAGGCTGCAGCAGTTTTTGCAAAAGGCTCAACTGGAAATGGGTTATTTACCAGTAATAACGCCCCACATCGGACATAAGGATTTATATGTAACAAGTGGCCACTACGAAAAATATGGTAAGGACAGTTTTCAGCCAATCAAAACTCCGCAGGAAGGTGAAGAGTTTATGTTAAAACCGATGAATTGTCCGCATCATTGTGAGATTTACAAGGCCATTCCGAGAAGTTATAGAGACCTTCCGGTACGTTTGTCTGAATTTGGAACAGTATATCGCTACGAGCAACATGGCGAATTGCACGGTTTAACACGGGTTCGCGGGTTTACGCAGGATGATGCTCACCTTTTTTGCCGTCCTGACCAGGTGAAAGATGAGTTTAAAAAAGTAATTGACTTGATCTTATACGTCTTTAAATCTTTGAATTTTACAGACTATACAGCACAAATTTCTCTAAGAGATAAAGAAGATAAAAGCAAATACATTGGAACAGATGAGAACTGGCAGATTGCTGAGCAGGCAATTATTGAAGCGGCTGAGGAAAAAGGACTGCCAACTGTGGTAGAGTATGGTGAAGCTGCTTTCTATGGCCCAAAACTTGATTTTATGGTCAGGGATGCAATCGGCCGAAAATGGCAGTTAGGAACAAACCAGGTTGATTACAACCTTCCTGAAAGATTTGACCTTACTTATACAGGAGAAGACAATGGAAAGCACCGGCCTGTAATGATACACCGTGCGCCATTTGGTTCAATGGAAAGATTTGTGGCGGTTTTGATTGAGCATTGTGCGGGCAAGTTTCCTTTATGGTTGGCGCCAACGCAGGCAGTTGTATTGCCAATAAGCGATAGATTTATTGCGTATGCTGAAGAAGTGAAAATGCGTTTAAGCAAATCAGAGATCAGAGTTGAAATAGACGAAAGAAACGAAAAGATAGGGAAAAAGATAAGAGAAGCCGAAATGAATAAAATCCCCTACATGTTTGTAGTGGGCGAAAAAGAGGTGAATGAAGGGAAAGTATCTGTAAGAAAACAATCGAAAGGCGACATTGGAACAAAAACATTAGCTGAAGCAGAAGATTTTTTGAAAGAAGAAATAGATAGTAAAAGAGCTTTTGAATAATTTGTTACTTTTATAAAATGACGGCAACACAATCTTTAAAAATTTACGAAATCCTTCAGCGTTATTTTAAGAATGATTCTGACGCTAAGATTGTGGTGCAGGAAATAGAACAAATTGTTTCAGAAAAGTTTATTCAGGAAAGAGAAAATTTAGCTTCCAAATCTGAACTAATGCTCCTTCGAAAAGACATGGAAATTTTACGACAGGAAATAAAAACTGGTTTTGCGGAAAGTGAAAGTAGAATGAAATCAGAAACTAATAAATTAATAGTCTGGATAATAGCAACAATGCTTGGATCCGGAGCTTTATTCATAACACTTGCAAAAGTATTTTTTGCTAAATAAAAACAAATAGTAACCAAAAAATAATTAATGGCAGTAAACCCAGGTTTTTTCAGGGGCAGAAACCCAAATTTCAGAAAAGAACAACAACAGGAACATCGTACGAACAGGATGATCCGCATTCCTGAAGTGAGATTGGTAGGGGAGGGAATTGAACCAGGAATATATCCTACTGAAAAGGCTTTGGCAATGGCCGAAGAGCAAGGTTTGGATCTTGTAGAAATTTCTCCAAATGCAGTTCCTCCTGTATGCAGAATTATCGATTACAAAAAGTTTTTGTATGAGAAGAAGCGTAAGGAGAAGGAGATGAAGGCAAACTCGAAGCAAAGCGAGGTAAAAGAAATTCGCTTCACCCCGAGTACAGATGAACATGATTTTGATTTTAAGTGCAAACACGCTGAAAAATTTTTAAAAGAGGGGGATAAAGTAAAAGCTTACGTCCAATTTAAAGGGCGCGCTATTATGTTTAAAGACCGGGGAGAATTGCTGCTTTTAAAATTTGCAGAACGATTGGCTGAAACAGGTGTTTTGGAAGGCATGCCTAAAATGGAAGGCAAAAGAATGCTGGTCATATTTGCACCAAAAGGTCAAAAGAAAAACAAATAGAGTATACTATTGAAGTAATAGCAACAGCAGACAATCTCTGCTGTTTTTTTATATCGTTTTTGTGACTATGAATTTTCATGTCGTCATTTACCTTACTCCTCCTGTTCTGCTGCTATTATCTTCCTTTGAGTTAGAAATAATAAGAATAGTTCCAGGATAAAGAAATTAACTGACTTATTTTCTTTGTTTTTTAGCAGTTCACCGATTTTAAGTGAAATATATTATTATGCTATCTTTTACCTCTATGTAAAAGAAGTAGCTTTGAAGTATAAATTCTTCATCCTTTATTCATCTAATCCGCTCTAAAAAAGTGGATTAATAAAAAGCCTTCAAAATGTATATCAGCTTCAACTACCACGGTTCTACTTACAAAGCAGACCTGTCAAAACAAGGGGGAAATAAGATCGAAGTTCTTATCAATGACGATACTTTAGAAAAGCAGTTCGGACATTCCCTTCCTTTCTATATTGAAAACAAATCCGTCGGTTTTAATACTTTAAACCGCTCACACTCCGAACTGTATGCTTTAAACAGTTCCATTTCAAAAGCCATTGCTGAGCAGTGCAAAGATATTTTATAGCATTTCGCTATTCTCTATCATCTTCATCTGACTTTATTATATAACAGTCCTGTTATTTCTATGCACTTTTGATTATAGTCGTAAAGGGATAAATCAGGGACTCTTTAGCTTGTTGAATTTTCATGTCGGCTTTTCCCATGCACTTTTATCCATCAACCCTTTTCAGCAGTGCGACAAACTTGGGATGCACCAGTGTATAGTCTATTGGGGAGATTATTTTAGATTTGCCTATTAACTGCAAGACTAAGTTGAAACGCACAAAAATTTAACTTTGATTTACGGCCGAAGGAGATATGCAAAATTGTTTTTTAAAGGCAAAAGAGAAATGCGATAAATCTTCAAAGCCTACTTCGATATATACTTCTGATGCTGATTTTCTTTTTTCGCGGATTTGGTAGTAAGCTTCCTGCAACCGCTTATGTACTAACCACCTGCTTGGAGAGATATGAAAGATTTTTTCAAAATCTCTTTTGAATGTAGTAAGGCTTCTTCCGGTTAAGTATGCAAATCGCTTTAGTTGAATATTAAAATGAAAATTTTTCACCATAAATGCCTCCAGATCTATTTTCCCAGGTTCGCTAAAGTCGAAAAGTATGTTGCTTAATTCCGGATTCACTTTAACTAAAAGCTGAACGGCCTCCTTCACTTTCAATGCCATCAACACCAGATGTTCTTCGTTAGATAGTTGAAGGTATACGAGCAGCGATTCAGGCATTCGATAAGTACCTGCGTTTGCAGCACACTCATTTCACTGGGTTTGATTACTGAGGTACAACCGGCTGCAATGGCAGTTGAAAGTTTATTGCAAATGAACGTATTACTGGCATTCCAGGGAGTAATGATTCCAGCCACGCCTACAGGCTCCAGCAAAACCCGGGATTTTCCCAGCTTTCTATCAAAATCAAACGACTTTAAAACGTTGATGATTGTCGAAATCGAGTTTTCGATTTCTTCAATCATTGATGTAGAAATTTGTAAGGTTCCACCAAATTCTTCCACCATTGCATTAATCAGGTCATCCTTTCTGTTAAGCACTGCCTGTTTGATTTTTTCCAAATAGGTGATGCGCTCCTGCTTTGTTGTTTTAGAAAAGGTTTTAAAAGCTTCCTTTGCGTGGCTGATGGCATTTTTTCATCTGCCTCATTTCCTAAGGTCACTTTTCCAATTACTTGATTGGTGGTTGGGTTAACCAAATTAAACGTTTCGGTTCCCTGGGGTTTAACGAATTCACCGTTTACATAAATTGTGTCTATTATTTTCATCTTACTGTGTTTTAGTAATACGTTATTGTATTACGTTGCAAAGTTGATTGAAAGATTTAATAGCGACTTTGTTGAAAAGTCCGAAGTTGGTTTGTTAAGAAGTCCGGTTTAACATGGATAGATATTACGCATACTGCAAAAGAGGTGTGCGTTTAGCGCCAATATTGACAATACTCTTGTTGAACTGAACCTTGCAAGCAGAACTTTTGTAACTTGCTTACTATTAGCAAAACTTTTAAAAACAGACTTAATTTGATTACGAAATAGTTAAAGCAAGAAGCGGTCTACTTTGTGCTAACGTTTTTGTATTGCGCTGTGGCGCGGGTATTACTACTGCGCCTGGTTCAAGATTTAATGTAAACTAATGATAAACTGCCTTTTGTCCAGCCGCGATAGGGCGAACACGGTTGTTATAAGCTGGCTGTTTACTTGTTATTGTCATCGGGGTTTATCAATACTTAGTCTTTGTGCTATTTAAAGTAACCTCTAAAAAATAATAAACATGGGCAATAATACACAAAGCGAATTAAAGCCATTTGTAATGGTTGATACAGATGCACCGGCTTACTGGAATATGGATATTTTATGGATTGTAAAGGCTGCGGGAAACCAAACAAATGGCGCGTTTACTTTAATTGAGCAGACAATGCCTTTTTCTTCCGGTCCGCCACCGCACTTACATACCAATATGGAAGAAATGTTTTACATATTGGAAGGAGAAATGACAATATGTATTTCAGATAAAATTTACGTGTTTAAACCAGGCACATTTGGCTTTATACCCCGCAACACGGTTCACTACTTTAAAGTAACCAGCAAGGAGAATTGTAAAGTGCTTAATTTTTATACGCCATCGGGTTTTGAAGAAGGACTGGAAGGCGCAACAAAAGCCGAAAGCCTAACACTGCCGCCAAAAGGATTACCACCTTTAGTAAAAGGCAAAGGTCAACAAGAGACAGTAAATGTAGTTCGTGCTGATTTGATGAAATATCAGCCTTAAAAAAATATTGATTTAGTTTACAATTGAACCCACTGTTTTATGATAATGAATGTCGCTTTTCTTATACTTCCTTCATAAGTTTAAATTTTAAATAAAAATGGAGCATATAACACAAAATAATCTAAAGCCTTTTGTAACAGATGACAACAATTCGCCTGCTTATTGGAATGTTGACATCTTATGGATAGTAAAAGCTACCGGGCTACAAACAAACGGTGCGCTGAGCATGATTGAGCAAACTATGCCTTACAACTCGGGACCGCCACCGCATTTGCACACAGGCATGGAAGAAATGTTTTACGTAATAGAAGGTGAAATGACTGTATGGCTTGCCGGTGAAATTAATATTTTGAAACCCGGTACCTTTTGTCTTGTACCCCGTAATACGGTTCATTATTTTAAAGTTACTAGCAAAGAAAATTGTAGGGTGTTGAATTTTTATACACCATCAGGTTTTGAAGAAGGGCTAATGGAAAATGCAGCAAAGGCTGAAAGTTTACAGCTTCCGCCTGAAGGTTTAAAACCTTCGGCGTTCGGATGGCGTCATGTTGATGTAGATATAATACCTATTGATTTGATGAGCTATCAACCTAATAAGAATACCTGAAAAAACTGCGAATGTTTAAGATTGTCAGCTTGACGCTAACGAACAAGTAATGCCAATGGTAGGGAAGTTGAAAAACCTCCGCCTGGCAACCAAAGTTCATTATTTATCCAAAGATTAATAATTTATTCTGATGTTTAAAAGAGTTTCTTCCACCCGAACTAGGTAGTCTTTCAGCAGTTCAACGACTTTCTATATGCCAATGGAGAAATGTTTGTCTTGCTTTTGAATAGTTTGTTAAATGACTGTGGATACTCAAATCCTAAGTGATAGGCAATTTCTGCAACGGTAAAGTCTGTGTTTCCTAACTGTTCTTTTGCTTTTTCAATAAGCTTTTCGTGAATGTGTTGCTGGATGCCCTGACCAGTGAGTTGTTTTAGACAGTCGCTTAGATACTTTGCCGAAAGATTGAGCTGAGATGAAATGAATTCGGCAGAAGGCAATCCAGTATTTTCAATGTTTTTGAAATAATCATTTAGAATAGTTTCTACTTTAACCAACAAGGTTTGACTGGCAGGTTTACGGGAAATTATTTGCCTGGTGTAATATCGGTTGCAATGCGTCAGCAACAGTTCAATATTGGTTATCAGCACATCCTGACTGAAATTGTCGATGGGCAAATGATATTCCTTTTCAATATTCTCAAAAATTGCCTCAATCGCATTTTCTTCATCTTTGCTCATGATTAGGGCTTCGTTCATTGAATACTCAAAGAAGTCATACGTCTTTATTTTTTGCGCTAAGGGAGAAGAGTTCAAAAAATCGGGGTGAATGGACAACAGCCAGCCTGATGAGGGAAACAGGTCTCCGGGTTCAATGATGCTGATTTGCTTTGGTGAAAAAAATGACATCACACCTTCATCAAAGTCATATTGACTTTGCCCATACTTCAGTTTACAGGCACATTCTTTTTTTAAGGTGATGAGATATAAATCGGTATTAAACTTTATCCTTTCCTGAGTCTCCATTTGTGGAATATCAGCAAAACGCTGTAAACTGATCAGTGGGTGTTTTGGTTTGTCTATACCCATTAATTCGTGCTGTTTTGCAATTGATGTTATCTCTAATAAAAGAGTCTCTTTTGGCTTCATTATTCATTCAATTATTATTTCTAAAATCATAAAACGTTTATAGCCCCGCTACCGGCATATTCTTGTTGGCGGTTCGTTGTTGTCTGTCGTCTGTTTATACCAAAAAAAGCTGACGCAGTTTCCACGTCAGCTTTTTTTTACGATAAACCGTGTTTCAAATTACGATTTGTAAACACCTTTCAAAAAGTCGTTCAACGATGTTGGTTTCCTTCCCAATAATTTTTCCAGATCGTTACTTACTACATCCAGTTCGCCTTGTGCTTGTGCAACCGAAAAACTTGAAACATTACCGGCAAATTCAGGGGTAACTCCTGCATTTGTAAGTGTTTGTGTGTATTCTTCCGCAGTTGGCGAAACATATTTAATCGCTTTTCCTGCGATGTCAGAAATATATTTTGCAACGTCATCATAAGTGTATGCTTCAACATTTGTAAAGTCATACACTTTATTTTCATGTCCTGGTGAAGCAAGAATATTAGCCGTTGCTTCTGCAAATTCAGCACGCAATGCTATAAATAGATTTCACCACGCATTGTTATTACCGAAGAACCACCAACCAAAATATCACCCTCTCTCACCATTGTTTCAATTAGTGAAGGCTGGTTTAATTTTACACCCTGCAATATTTTATATTCTTTGTTAAGTTGTATATAATTATTCTTTTCAAGAAACCCAATCAGAGGTCCTGCAGCAGTCCCTGTAGCGGCGTCTTCGTCTATTCCAATTAATGGATTGAAAAATCTCGATTCTACAACGTGGTCCTTGTCTTGCTCAGGAAAAGTAAAACAATAGAATCCTTCAAATTGATATTGTTTTGAAATTTCAATAAGTTGTTTGTTGTCAGGCATGCAATCGTTGAGCAATTGCAGATTTTTTATCGGAACCATTGTGTGGGCAACCTCTGTTTTAACCACAGTAGGAACAAGATTGTCAATTTTCAAATCATCACTTGTCAAACCAAGAGCCTTTGCTATTTTGCCTGCAGGTATCGCTTGCCCAACAATAGCCGGCTTTTGTTGCATCTGCGCAACAGCTGTTTGATTAACATTGTCAAAGGCGACTTTTAATGGTATTGGAGTATCTTTCATCATCACAAATCGTTTGGTTTCATCCTGTTTCTGAAATATTTGTATTCCCTTTAGCAATGCGGCACAAACAGCTCCTAATAAGTTATGTCCCGCTCCGGCGCCTACTTCAACACCTGTTGGCGTAAAAGAACGAACGTCAAGGGCCTTTTGCTCTATAGAATAGTAAACAAAAGATGTTTCAGAATAACCAAATTCTCTTGAAATATTTTGATATTCACTTAATTGGAGGTTGCCATCGGTAAACACGACTGATAAAGGGTTTCCCTTGTAACTTCTATTCGAGAATACATCTAAAACGTAGTATTCTAATGATTTTCTTTCTTTCATTTAATACTTATTAGTTGATAAAAATTTTGCCGGTAAGATAAGTTCTTGCTTGCCTGCTAATCTAAACTTTTTTGCCATTGTCAACACAAAATAGCTTCCCCATTCTTTCAGATAGTTGTAATGCAGAAAGTGCATGGCCGGCTGCATCCATCATGTTTTCGGTTTCACTAATCTTATTACGGAGATAGTCTAAGGTAAGATACTGTACAAATTTTTTGGGGCTGATGCCTACCCAATCAGTAAAGACTCTTTGAAAATGAAAAGGGCTCATAAAAACTTTCCTGGCAATTTCATCAAGGTCAGGTTGCTCCTTAAAGCTATCTGTTAAATAGCCTATGGCTTTTTCAATTCTGTAATAGTTTATTTCTTTATTTGCCATTTTTTTGTTACTCAAAATTAGATACATGTGGGTAACAAGCCAGTCTGATTCTTGCTAAATATGAAATTACAATATGTAAATGCCAAAGACCTTGAAGATAAGCACGGAACGCACACAACAGTGATTGTCAAAATGTGGCGGGTTGTTGATGTTAGATATTTGCTCATGTTTAAGGTGATGAGGATTTCTACATATTTAATAGCTTTTTGCAAAACTGCTTCACCATTTGTTGTCAATCTAATGGTTTTCGCTCTTGTATCAGTTTCGTGTTCTTGGAATTATTAACAAAAAAAATGTTTGAGTCAACGAGTAAGTTCTTGGGATTTGTCAGTATGCTCTGTCGTAGCATTACGCTAACATTTAGAAAAGTAATCGAAAGCCCCTCAAAAAAGTGTCGCAAGGCAGAGGCTGCGAAGATGCTGAATCCCGAAAGAGGTTCCTTACAACCATTATATTTCATGGTTGGTGCTACGCACCCAACGAAGTATTTTTTTTAGTTGCAGTTTTTTCAATCTGCTCTTTAACTTCAATTATTTCGTTCAGACCAAAGAAACTGAAGTTTCATTTTGTTTTATGTCAAGGAAGTCAATCGTTGATGCCCATAGAGTATCCTGATATTCTTTTTTGTACGAATCGGTTGAAGATTTTATCTCTTTTTCTCCTTCAAAATATTTCCCTTTCGCATTTTTGTATTGGTCAGCATAAGCAAGGTTAGCTAAACGCTTACCCGAATTTTTTGCAGTATTTACATTGTGCTTAAACCAGGTAAGTATTGGCATTACATTTTTCCATAAGAATTGCAATAATGGCGGATAAGTTCTTGCCAATCCTGTACCGGGAACCATTCCAGGGTCAAAAGCATTTACCCTGATATTTGTGTTTGCTAATCGTGTTTGCAATTCATAAACAGTAAGCACATTGCAAAGTTTTGAAGTTGAGTATCGGCGTTGTCCGGTAATGTTTTCTTTTTCGCTTGTTTCAACTGGAAACGCTAACTCTTTTGCAGATTTAAAAATTGGCGGTTCAATTCCTGATTTTTGCAACGGGTCGTGAACACCACTTGCAGTAAATGTTATGCTGCCATTACTGTCCATAAATGGCAGAAGCAATAAAGTAAGGTAAAAAGGAGCAAGGTGGTTTACACCAAAAGTGTTTTCAAAACCATCTTTTGTCCATTGTGTTTTAGCAGTATTTTGTCCGCCTGCATTGTTTATGAGTGATATTATTTTGTGGTTAGGCTGCTTTGAAAAATTCTCTGCAAATTCTTTTACGGAGTGCAATGATTCCAAGTCTAAGGGAAGGCTTATCATATTTTGATGCCCTGTTTTTTGTTTAATCTTTTCAATTACTTCATTGCCCGATTTCTGATTTCGACAAGCAATTACGATTTGTTCGTTTGGTGCTATTTGGGCGATTTGCTTTGCACATTCAAAACCGATTCCGCCGGTTGCTCCAGTAATAATTATTGATTTCATTTTAATCTTTTTTAGTTATGGTGCAAAGCTCCTTCTTACAAAAATGAAATCATTTGCCATTTGGCAAAAAGCAATTTATACTTTAGGAACGGTAATATGCTTTGCTGAATAATGAAGAAAAAGTACAAGAGTGATCCTTTTCTTTCCTTCCACTGGAAGAAAAGAAAACGACAAATCCATGATTGCAACGAGGTAAAATAGCAGCAACCAGTCTGGTCAAAAAAAACATTGCAAATTCTTACCCGGCGCGAAGTATATCTTCAAAGCACAACTACTTTGTTTAATAAAAGTTTTTGTTTTATATAAAGTAAGTCAATGAATGATGTCCATAGCTTATCCTGGTATTCTTTATTGTACGAATCGGTTGAAGATTTTATCTGCTTTGCTACTTCAAAATATTTCCCTTTGGCATTTAATGTTTCCAAACAGTCCCGCCTTCTAAATTTCCACTATCTAAATCATTTTTAATTATAGTCAATGCATCTTTCAACATGGAATGAACTGCTCTAATCAGAACTAATCGAACAAAGATTTTTGCCACGAAATTCGCAGGAATTGCTGTGTATGTCCATTCTATTTTTGTTTTATTGTTTCCTAAATCAGTAAAAAACCAAATGCCTTCAAGGCGTTTAAGCAGGAAGCCTAAGACTTTAGAAGTGAAATGGTCATTCTTATAAGAAAAGGATTTCGGTGCTTCCATTGTTAGTAAACTTTCCTGAGAAGTTGACCCGTCTTTGAAATAGATTGTCCTAACTAAACCTGCTTTATTCCATCCCTCTTTAATACTGGTATCTACAATGGCAGAAATCAATGGGCTTCCACGAAAAATGTGCATCAGGTTAATTGGGGCGACATAATTAAATGCTTTGTCAATCTGAGCATTTACAGTCATTACAACTGTTGCTGAAGGAAATTTTTTACTGCTTTGAGCTGTTTTATTTGTCGTTGTCATTTTTTTAATTTTTAGATGATGATGCAAATCTCGACACTAAAAAAATGATAACAGTTGCCATTTGGCAAAAAGCATTAGCTGCTGATATTTTTTCTAATCCGGCTTAATGAGGATTGTGTAATACCAAGGTAGGAGGCTAAATATGATAAAGGGATGCGGTTGGCCAGTGTGGGAAAGTTTTCGAAGAAGCCAAGGTAGCGTTCCGTTGCATCTTCCGCCATCATTGGGCTGATTTTATTAACCTTTTCTATTAATGCTTTCGATGTTATTTTATTGATGATATCATCCCAGGGAATGATAGTCATGGAAAGTTCTTTCATTGCACCTTTTGAGAAAACGATGAATTTGCAGTCTGTAACCGCTTGTATATATTCCGAAGAAGGAATGTATTGATTGTAGCTGTTAATGTCTACAACGAAATTATTTTCGTCAATGAAATACTTGGTAATATCTTCTCCCTTATTGTTATAATAGCAAATTCTAAAAATGCCTTCTGTCAAAAAAATAACTTCACGGGGAATTTTACCTGCTTCCTGATAATATTCATCTTTTTTTATTTCCCGCAAAACACCTTTGCTTTTTACCAGGCCAATCTGCTGTTGATTGAGATGTCCAAATTGTAATAGATAATTTATAAGCGCTTCCATAGGCGCAAAATTATCACATGTCGCTTAGGCAGGAATTGTCATTTGGCAAAAAAAACATTTTTCCCGGAGGCTGGAGGTTTGCTGCAACGAAGCGCGAAAACAAGAGCCTGAACCACTAAGTCACAAAGACAGTAAGTTACACTAAGCTTTGTGCTGCTTAGTGTAACTTACTGTCTTTGTGGTTCTATTTGCTCCTTCTTGCGTCTCTTTTTACATTCGGCTTTGCAGTACTTGTTCCGTTTGCGGGAAACTTATCCTGCGTGAAGTATAATAATCTCAGTCTATCCCACAAATTCTTTTGTTTCTGCCAACGATCTCTCATATTTAATCTCACCATACTTGCCGGTGTAAAAATCACGATACGCCCCGGCAATTTCATTTTGCGTGTTCATCACAAAGGGACCTTGTGCAACAATGGGTTCATTATATTTTTCACCGCCAAACAAAATAATGTCAATAGCAGATGTGGAATTGTTGCTGATTTCAATTGTTCCTTCCTCTCTGTCAAATTCAATGAAATCGCCTTTCTTAAATCCGGTGTCGTTAATTACTGCATCGTGTTCCGGAAGTAACGCGGCATATTCGAAACCTTTTTCTGTTTCAATTGAAAACTGTTTTCCTGTTTCCAAATGAATGTGGTAGAGAAACTGTTTTGAATAATCTGGAATTTTTGATTTCAGATTTTCATATTCACCGGCAATAACTTTTAGCCAGCCTTTTTTATCAGGTAACATTTGTTGCGGAACATCGGCTGCCTGCAGGGCAAGATATTCAGGCGCTTCAGCTTTTATTTTTGATGGAAGATTGATCCAAAACTGGAACCCGTAAGTAAGCATTTCGCCTGTTTGTGAATCTGTATTAACCCTTTCATCGTGAATAATTCCGTTGCCGGCATTCATCCATTGTACGCCACCTGAATATACTGTAGCGTGGTGCCCCCTGCTGTCAAAATGTTCGCATTCGCCATGCAAATTGTAAGTTAGTGTTGCAATGCCTCTGTGAGGATGTGCTCCCGTTCCTGCATTCATCATTGGTTTGTCAGCAGAATGTTTTACAGGTGGAATGCGGTCAAGAAATACAAACGGACCTACTGCATTTGCATATCTGTTAGGCAACATGCGGTAAATGGTAATTTCGCCAATGTCCGCTCTTTTGCCTTGTGTTGAGAAACTTATTTTCTTATTCATTGTAATGCTATTTTAGTTTTTTCCCTTATCAGAAAATGTATAATCACTGCAATTGCCCCAAACAAAACCGGCGCACCAATCATACCGGCTTGCCCTGCCTGCAGGTGAGTGATTACAGCTACGATGGTCCACACAAAGATTCCATAAATTGCCAACCCGCGATACTTTGGAATTAAAAGTGCAACGGCAAGCGCAACTTCAGTTATTCCAATGGGGAACCTGAACCAAAGCGGATAGCCCCAGCTTTGTAAATTTTTAATTTGCATTTCAACTCCTAAAAGTTTAGTAATGCCTGCACCGATGAACACAAGAGCAAGCAGCCCTGAAAGTATCCATGTTATGATGTTTTTTGTTTTAGGTGTCATTTGATTTTTATTTTTCGTTTTCTTAATTATTTTCTTTTAACCACCCGTCAAAACTTACCAATTCTCTGGTCGCAATTTCTTTTGCCAGTTCAATTTGTTTTTCAGAACCCGGGCCCATGTAAGTGTATTTTTCAAAATACCCAAGCATTTCAGCTATTTCTTTTGCTCCTTTAAAAAAAGTGGAGAATACTTCAACCGGCACTTGCGAAAAGCTATACTCTTTGCCATTGTTCTTATAGGTTTCAATAATATCATTAAAACTATTCAACTCTGTAGCCAAAGAAAGATAATTGCCATTTCCAACTTTTTCAGGTTGCGAAAATGCACCCGCAACTACTTTTCCCAGGTCGTTAATGTCTGCCATGTGAATAATTTTTTTCGCCGGGTCAATGGGGAGTGCCCAACCCGTTGAGCCATCTGGCTTAGGCTGCGGGCTAAACAAGCCAGCAAGATTTTGATAATAAAACGGCGGTTGGACAAATGTCGAATATGTAAAACCTGCGCTTTTCACCAAATCATCCACCCTTGCTTTTAAAGTAAAATGCGGAACTTCAAACGCTCCGTTACTAATGGTTTCAACATTCGGAAGTGTTGACCAGATAAAATGTTGCACTCCCGTTGCTTTTGCAGCTTCAATGGCATTTTTGCCCTGAGCAATTTCGTCTGCCCCTTCCCAAAAGTTCGTTACTGCAAATACACCGTAAGCATTTTTAAAGGCGTCTTTTAAAGATTGCAAATCGTTTAAATCTCCCTTAACTACTTCGTGTGCCTCGCCTGAATATTTTTCAGGATTACGGGTTATTGCTCTTACATTATAAGTGCCTTGATTTACCAAAGCATTTACTACGCCTTTGCCTTGTGAGCCGGTTGCTCCAATGACTGCGATTGTCTTTTTTTCCATTTTGTTTAGTTTTATTTTTTTAATAATTATACTGTCGCCCGATAAGATTTGTGCAATTATTTTTATGTACTTAGCGATATTGCTGCTATTAAACTTCGTTCCCGCCGTTGGCGGGACACTTGTACATGTAAATCAATATTCAGCAATGCACTAATTATCGAGCCTGATGTACAGAGTGCAAAGATGCAGCAATGCCAGGTGTGACAACGATGATAAACAATACAAAAAACCATTGATAAATGTCAACGGGTTAGAAGTGCCTGAAAGAATTTGGGTTCTTCATCAATAACAGTGTAAGCGATAAGAATGACAAACATTGCATAGCTCATTAGAATACTTTTTGTACAAGAGTGCGACGCAACGGCTGCTAAATAGACATTATAGTGCCTGGTCCAAAAAGATTCCACACAAAATGATGAAGAGCCGAAATTTCGGAACAGTGAGATTATTTTTTCGTCGCCCGAGTGCAAATATAAAATTGTTCGCTAAGTACTTAATTCATTCAAATGATAGCCCAGCAGCTAACCATGAACGCCTGCATCGGCTGAGAGACATGCGATATTACCTCCCGGCCTATATTTGAAACTCGCAAATATCCCTGTTGTTAGTATAAGAAGCGACTGTATCAGGTATTGTTACTTTGTATCATACAATTAAAATATAATAGTTATGAACACAAAGAAAGTATGGTTAGTAACCGGCACATCAAAAGGCTTAGGCCTGAGCCTTGTACAACAATTACTGAAAAAAGGCTATAACGTAGCAGCAACCACCAGGGATTAGCGACCTTAAGCCTGGAAGCAGGTGATGATAAACCGAATTTCCTGCCAGTAGAAATGGATTTAGTAAACGATGATAGTGTTGCCCGGGCAGTATCTACAGTAAAACCGTCGAAATAGCCTCTTTATAAAGTTTCAGTGAAAGCAAAGGCCTTACATACTTCTTTATCTCATCCACGATCATTTGGCTTCAGGTGCTTTGTGCCTAAAACCACAGGTTGTAGAACAGTAATAATAATGGTAATCGTTTGTGCGACCTTTAGAGGCACTGCCGGTAAGCAGCTTTCCGCATATAGGACATAATAAGAAGCCGCGTAAATGGAAGATTTCCATCTACGGCTATCTTTGTCCTCATGATCTTCTTGCGTCCATCCAATATATCCTGTGCATCATAAAACAACGCTTCAGAAATAAGCGGTTCATGTAGTCCCTGCACAGTTGTACTTTCTGCGTCTTTGTATTTTGCAATAAAGACCTTTCCGCAATAAACGGGATTTCGGATGAAACCCAAAAAGTGTTTTTACTGCATTTCAATCCTTTTTCACGAGCACCCTTCTACACAGGTTTAAACATCAGTTGAGAGTGAGCCTTGTGAATAAACTTTAAAAAAATCGTGTTTATAAACATCGCCTAATGGAATTTCGGATTCTCCGACATAGATGTTATGATGATCGAATGATTCTATGTAATCCTTATTTACAAGATAGGATTTACTTACTCTCAGAAAAACATGTTGCGGGATTTTTTGATGAACCGTTTTTAGATTCATTGCCGTAATCAATTTTTGATTTCGCGTATATATAACTACGTAATCTTTCAATCCTTCAATGAATTTTATATCGGTAAAATTTATCTTGTAAAATCTTCGCTCCGATTTGATTAATAGGAAATCATCTGTATTAGCCTCAATGGTATTCTTTGATGTATCTTCTATAAGCATTTTTCTGTATGTCGATGCTTTACTTACAGCTTTCTCGAGTCTGCCCTTGTCAATTGGCTTAAGTAAGTAATCAATAGCATCAAGTTCATAACTTTTTAAAGCATACTGCGGATAAGCGGTGGTGAAAATAACTAAGGACTGCTTCGGCAGTTGCGTAGCAAATTCCAGCCCTGTAACCATCGGCATCTGTATATCGAGAAAAATAAGATCAACTTCGTGATCTTTTAAGAAATCAATTGCAGTAGCAGCATTAGGAAACTTCCCCAATATTTCAACTTTGTCTATCTCTTGCAGCATTGCCTGCATTTCTTCCCTTGCAAGCGGTTCATCATCTACTATTATACAATTCATATTGGCGTTGTTAGTTTAATATTATATTCCGTTTTTGCAGGATTTATCTCCAGGCTGTAGTTGTCACCATATATTAATTGAAGGCGTCTTTTAATATTGGCGAGCCCTAATCCGCTATTCTTTTTATCAGGAAGCGTATAATCAGGATCTTTTGAGTTCGTACAACTGAAACACAGCATCCCTTCATCCACTGTTATCTCAATTTTAACATACGATTCTGAGCCCTGTATATTCACGCTATGCTTAACCGCATTCTCGACAAAGACTGTAAATAAGTTCGGAGGCAACGAAATGCTACTTAATTGACAGGGTTCAATCTTTGTATTTACACTAATAGAAAAATTATCTCTTCTGAGCATTTCGAGGTTCAAAAAATTGGACAAGAATTTGATTTCAGATTTCAATAAGGTTTTCTCTTCATTATTTTCATAAAGCTGGTAACGTAGAAATTCAGACAGTTTCATTATTACTGCTGTAGCCTTCTCCGGATTGCTTCTCACCAATGCCTTTATGCCGTTAAGCATGTTAAAGAGAAAATGGGGATTTATCTGATTGCGCAATTCATTTAGCTCCATTGATAGGGTAATATTTTTTAATTCTGCAATTCGCTCATTGTCCCTTGTCCATCTTTGAAATAGCTTTACCATAGTGGTGATCAGAATAATGGGAACCAATATTATAATAGCTTCATAAGCCCCTACATCATGTTTAGATGAAACTACTTCAGCCGGAGCAAAATAAATTCTCATTAAACCAGACATTGAAGTAAAGCCAATGACCACTACCAGTAAGAGAAACAGAAAGTAAATGATATATTTTCCATTGAAAAAGAATCTTGGGACGAGGATATACAAGTTAATATAAAACATGGGTAGCAAAGCGCCACATATACACAGCAATCTGTAATACTTGTAAGCTCCGGAGTAATCAGTTAGCCAACTGGTAAAGAATATCATCACAAAGATTCCAATCAATAAGATGACATGACGTATCAATCTGTAGCGATCGTCAACGATGAGGCTAATCACCTTAGTATCCTTAAGTTTTGAATGTTCGTATTCCATTAAATAAACCTATAGGGCAAAAGTATAATAATACGTCCCTAAGTATTTGAAAATTATACCAAAGCAGTGTTCTATTATACAAAATTGAACGCTCAACCGATTTAGTATAAAATGTAGCTGTGTTTGTATAAAAACCAAAAAGCGCAGCCTTAATATCCTTTCCTTTGACCACATGTATTTAAAATATACACTTTTAAAAGTGCTTTAAACAAATTAGGGTGGCTCCCACTAAAATTTAAAAATGACTTATATGGAAATGATAAAAAAAGTGGCGTTGGTATTTGCAGTTCTGTTTTTCCCGGTTAAGGGTTTTTCTCAAAATAGGGATACGATCCCTAAAAGGATAAAGGATAGTGTTAACGTGCCCAAAAGTGCAGCAGCTTTTGCAGCAGACAAACTTACTATTGCCCGTCCTTTGAATATCGAGTATTCCGGCACAGCTCCCTTTAGCTTTACTTCAAATCGAGGTAATACCTCTTTACCAGAAAGTAAGGTAAATGCCTTTACGCAAGCCAGGATCAGCACCAACTTTGGCTTTGTTAAAAGAAAAACCTGGACGTTAGGAGCATCTATAGGCTATAGGTATACCAGTGTTGAAGCCGATATGACTAATCCGTTTACCGGTAGTGAAACGACTTTAGATAAGGATTTCCACTATTTCTTGTCATCATTGAATTTTACATATTTTTCTACACTTTTCAAAAAAAGAACCATTTATAGTTCCAGTATTATAGCGGATGGCAGTGATAAGCATTTCGAGCGCTTAAAGGGACTGATAACAGGTGTAATCGTTTTAAAAGCGAATCAAAAAACAAAAATGGCCGTGGGGTTAGCTGTCAATATCGATCCGAGTACGCAGCTTCCGGCGATTCCAATCTTTACATACGAACACAAATTTAATAATGGCCTGATTGCGGATATTACACTCCCTAAAAGTGCGTACCTGCGTAAATATCTTTTTAGCAACACCGGAAGGGCATCAATTGGAGTAGAACTGGATAGGACATCCTTTTACCTTTACAACATAGATGGCACTTCTCAAAAGTATGAGTATAGACAGACAGATATTAACCCGGGCCTGATGTACGAACACGCTATTGGGAATTTTGTAATTACCGGAAAAACCGGGTTAAAAATGACTCAGGCATCAAGAATATTTAGAAAGCAGGATTCGTTTAAAGACGCTGTATTTGAAGCAGAACCTGATCCGGCCTTCTACTTTAACATAGGTGTATCCTTCAACCCGTCTACGTTGCTTAAAAAGAACAAATAAGCCCCTCCATCATTATGTAGAAATGTAAAGAGTTCTAAATGGCTATCTATTTAGAGAACGGAAATCTTTAATTCATGACTATTAAAATAGGCAGACATACAATTTAGAATGGCTGGATCTACTGATATAAGTTATTTTAATCCAGGTAAAACTGACCTCGCTTCTATTAAAGATAGTCAGTTGGAAGGTGTAATCTCATGCCAACATGCTGTTTTACTGTACGCCGGGTAAAATGGTGCATTGCTTCATAATGAACAAAACGTACAAGTGGTCGAGTAGGCAAGGGCATTTCAGCCCAAGCCTCTCACAGAACCGTGCT
>CAXUMK010000029.1:0-3365 GCA_964251885.1 uncultured Segetibacter sp.
ATAATAGAGGTTTTAAAGCCTGCAAGGCTTTCATCTGAATAGCCGCCGGTGCAACCCGGTGGAAAAAAGTAAAACAAGAAAATTAATTACCCGCCCTGACGAACGATAGAATTTACAAAAGGACAACAATTCAAAAGCGACAATTGAATGCATCCGTTTCAGGGTGTTGAATTGGGTTCTATGGATACAATACAATCCATTTGTTATGCCCGAAACGATTCCAGGCAGTATGTGCAAGGTCGCACGAAGTATCAATTAACAATCGGGGAGGAGCATAATTTAAGCTTACCTCGCTGTGCGCATATATTGCGACATCTATTTTCTGTTTGTTGTATATCTCTTTTAAATATTGAGCTGCCTGCCACGTCATATCAGGATGAATAACAACAGCCGAAAGCTGTGAAGGATGCACGATTGAGGCGAAGCTGGTTTGCCAGGTACTGTCATTCTTTTTATTGACTATTTTAAAATAAGCCGTTCCCCTTTTGGCCCGCAGCAGCATGTGCCACGACATTCTGTGTCCTTCTTCAGTCCAGCTTACATCACCTGGTATAAACCAATGACGTATGGGAAGAAACAATTGAACCAACACATAAGCCGATACAGCACAAGTAATCACCTTTATCCCTCTTATGCTATTCTTTGTTGGTAAAGGAACGTTTTGTAAAGGTGTTTGTATGATTTTCTCAAACAAAGACGGCGGAAAGAAAAATACGTTGAGGCTAAGCGCCAAAAAAGGAAAGGTGCCTATCTCAAATACATAACTATTAAAGCCGTGAAAAATAACTGACAGTACAAAAAAATACTTTCGTGTACGTGCGATCAACAATCCCGGCACTACAAATAGATCAAACAATAATCCGCCATAAGCCAGGCACCAGGGCAGCATGCGGTTTCGCATTGCCCAGCCGATCACCGGTAAGCGTGTTTTTTGGGTTAACCATACTTTCAATGGCATTGCATGCAGCCAATCATAATTCATTTTTGCCACAGCAGCAAAAAAATACATAAACGATATCTGGAAGATAAACAGGTGTATTTGCCATCGGTGGCACTCTTTGCAAGGCTTTACCAACTTACATTTCACGTCAGCAGAAAAACGACGGTTAGCGGGCATAAAAACCATTATCCAGCACAGCAGCACCATCAGGTAATAATGGTTGTTGTAATATGTCTTCTCAGAAAGATAAAAAGCTGTCCATAATACAGCTAGCAAAACAGAGCTGCACCGGTATAGAAAACCTGCAGCAACAAATAACGCAGCAACCGACATAAGAATGAAATAAAAATACATCCCTCTGCCGTGAAGAATATGCAGCCACTCGAAACCGATAAACGTGAAGTTGTATTGAATGTCGATATACAACTGCTTAACAATGCCATTGGCAACGTCGTGCATACATTCAAATGCCATTACCAAACCAAATAAAATTCTGAAAGCAATAAGCTGGCTGTTATTGACCGGTTTCCATAAAGTGGATAAGTATTGTTTCATCAAGAAACAAGATAAAAGTTTGAAAACATTCTTTTGTTCTTAAAGCAAAGATGAACATAAAATGATAAATCGTTCTTTTGTTATTGTACCGAGTGTTTAAGCTGGCTTTACCTGCATGCTTTTAAAGCTGTTTTGCTTCTGAAATGAATAGCAATGCCTATAACTAAGCTCATGGCGCCGCTGCAATAAGCCAGGTACTTTCTTAATAAAAGCCAGCGATAAAAAGGCATTTAAAGAAATATACATGAAACCAGGCAAGCACACGGCATGTAATCAAAGGCGGAGGAATGGATTTGGAAAGCTGTTTTTTTCTCCATCCCTAAATAACTACTACTGCAAGTATGATAAGAGTATTTTCTCTTTTATTTCGGCATTGGTAGTGGAGACGGCATTAACGCCGGAGACGAGTATTGCACATACAATAAAATTATCCAGATAATAATAAAAAGGGTTGGTATAAGGATGGGTGAAGCGTGCATAAAAGTCCGTTGACTTTTAGAGCCTGTGATACTTGGGTAAGCGCTATCAATATCAAGATCTGAGTTCAGGCTGTCCTCATATTTCTTTCTCAGCCCACGCATATATACCAACGAAGTGATTACGTCAATAAAAGTAAAAAGAACAGTCAGCAAAGCTGCAATGGGCAATACTCTAATTAAGGCGACATGAGTAGGATCTAACTCAGGCTTTACAGGTTTTCCATTGATTAAAGATGCATAAGCGCCGAAGAAAAAGGATTGGGCGATTACAAGCCATATCACCCTTTGTCCCAAATTATTATCTACATGTTCAACCTGACCTCTGATTACTTTATATACTTCTGAAACGGGTGATGGATTTGCCATAGTTCTTTTTGAATAATTATTGTGCCAACATCAATACAAATCCTTTCCTTGAAAGTTATTAATTCGTTAATCGACGGTGTCACGGCTTGTCCCGCAACAAAAGCGGGAAGCAATCTTCTGCACAATCAGGTTGATAGTTGGCTGAGGGATTGCTTCGTGCCTGCCAATGACGATTCAATTAAGCACAATTTGGGATGTCCCTATAGAATTTGTGAACGGCATATAACCTTATTACCTTAGTAACACAACCTATTTGCGTAAAAATAACTAACCTTATTACCTTATATCTCTGATTTTAGAGGCTTCTGATAATGATAAGGTAATAAGGTTTTCTTTCTTTCTCTTTTCTATCTGTTACTAAGATAATAAGGTTTTTTATGCCGGTATCTGTAACGCATGCTTATGCTATTGTGCATTAGATGGTCGCTTGTGGTTGTCCTTTTATAAGTTCTATCGTTCGTCATTGCAAGTAATTAATTTTGGTTTACAAACAAGTATTTTGAAGATGACAGGATATAAGTTTGCGTTTCATCAACTTAAAGGCTTCTACCACGAAGAGGTACAAATCTGAATAGATATATGTGCAACATATTGCTAAAGCAAGAAGTTGTTTAACAACGCTGAAAGGGTTGAATAAATAGTATCAGGTTTAGGAAAAGATTTCGCCCTTTCAGGGCTTTGATATCTTGTTTTACCTTTTTCCGCCGGCTGCACCGGCGGCTATTCAGATTACAGCCTTTCAGGCCTTAAAAACCACCATTAATTAAAATCTATCTTCTACTTATTGGTTTTGAAAATGTATCATTGGCAGGTACAGCTTGCTACGCAACAAAAGCGGGAAAAGCAATCCCATTGACACATTCAGACAATTGCGTCATTAAGTCATTGAGTCATTAATGCATCTTCATCAGGTTGACCAGTTGGCTGGGGGATTGCTTTCGGGGGGTCAAGGCTGCAATGACGGGTTAGAAAATTAACGACGCTTTGGTAGATAAAATGTTAGATTATTCAATGCTGTACCGCTC
>CAXUMK010000029.1:3375-35290 GCA_964251885.1 uncultured Segetibacter sp.
GTGTGCGACGCAACGATGTAAAATAGTAGCAATAAAGCCCGGCTCATAAAAATTCATTTACATTTTTTAAGCGGCTTTTAAATATATACTTGATCCAATCTACTCAGCAAAAAATATATCTTCCTGCTCAACCAAAGGAAGATTTTTAAAACGCTGAATAATTCTTGCCACCACAACTACATCCTTCTGGCAGTAATGTACAATGCGCTGCAGGTTGTTCTCTTTGTAATAAACGTGCTGTACCATGCTGCCATCAATGTCATCTTTAGAGGTGGGAACGCCGAGCACACTTGCCAGCAAATGAAGAGAAGTATAATTTTTATAATCGCCAAACTTCCACCATTGCATAGTGTCGGTCATCGTTACTTCCCAGGGCTTTGCGCCGTAAATATTCAGGCATGCCGGCAGAGGAAGCTGGTTAATCACCATTCTCCTGCAAATAAAAGGGATGTCAAATTCCCTGATGTTATGTCCCGCAAATTGAAACTTAGGTTTATGCTTACAGAATTTGCCGGTCAGATCAATAAACTGCTTCAGTAACTCTATCTCGTCGTGGCCGTAAATGCTTTTGATTTTCAGACATAATTTTCCTGTTTTATCCTGGTAAAAAAATCCTGTAGATATACATATCACCTTTCCAAACTCTGCCAGTATTCCTGCTTTCTGAAGGTAAACTTCTTCCTTATCAAAACTTTCTGGCACTGTTTTTGAAATTTTGTCGAAAAAAAGTTTAGAGCCCTCTGCAGGCAAAGTATTGTGATCTGCGTACTGTGGTACGGTTTCAATATCTATCAAAAACAAATCGAGAAGCGCCTGAATATTTTGCAAAACTGTTTCTTTATTAAATTAAAAATAAACCATCAAAACCATGAGCTACAATCCTGATGACACTGCAACAAATCCACAACAACAGCCAACAAAAAAGAGAGATGACCGTAAGATTATTTATGGTATTTTAATTGCCGCTTTATTAGGTACATGGGGATACATTATTTACGATAAAAATAAGTCTAATGAATCTATTAGTCAACTGCAGACTCAATATTCTAATGTAGACTCTGCCCGTAATGAAGTGCAGAACGAATATAACCAGGCTTTGGCAAGATTAGACTCGGCTACCGGCAGCAATACGCAACTGCAGGGTGCATTAACTGAAAGACAAGCTGAAATTGGCGCTCTAAGAAAGCAAATCACATCTATTACCAGCAAAAAGAACGCAACTGCAGGTGAGCTTGAAAGAGCAAGAAATTTAATCAACCAGTTAAACATGCGTATTGATGACATGTATGCAGAAATACAAAGACTGAAAGGAGAAAATCAGCAGTTGGCAACTTCTAATAAAAGACTAAGTTCAGAAAAACAGCAATTGACTACTGAAAAAGGTCAGTTGCAGGAAAATCTTTCAACTACCGAGGCTGCCCGTCGTGATGTGGAAGATGTAGCGTCTACTTTGCACGCAAGCAATATGAACATTACGCCCATTCATGTTAAGGGAAACGGTAAAGAAAAAGAAACGACTACCGCTAAAAGAGTTGACCTGCTGCGTATCACTTTTGATGTAGACGAAAACAGGGTTGCCACATCCGGAAATAAAGAAGTTTATGTTACTGTTACTTCACCTGACGGACGCCCGGTAACAATGGCAAGTGGCAGCGGCACTTTTGATACCCGTCAAGAAGGAACAAAAACATATACCAACAAAATGATGATACCTTATGAGCAAGGCAAGAGATCAACAGTTAGCTTTGACTGGAAACAGGAAGCAAAATATCAGTTGGGACAATATAAAATAGAAGTTTATCATAACGGATTTAAAATAGGTGAAGGCACAAAAACATTGAAAAAAGGTGGATTATTTGGATAGAAATAAATGATACTCATCTAAAAAAAGCAGGATAAAAATCCTGCTTTTTTTTACGAAATAATTTTGTCAAGTTCTTTTGAATGCAGGGTCAAAAAGCCCCTTTAGGGGTTTGGGGTTCTATACACTGGATACCGCATGTGTTCCGGTTCATAGTACGGCGAGTGTTTATAAACAAAATTCAACTGTGCATTTGATGAAGCAGCAAAAGCACTGTCGATTTTCTTCTTTTCTTCAAGCTGCTGCCTCAGTTCAGGATGCTGCTTCAGGTACTCTGCCGCTACGTCTTCCCAGCGGTAATCGCTGTAACCTTCCTTTTGCTGCAGAATAGCATCAAAGAAATTCCACGCAAAAAAACTGTCATCTCCCGTTGGCTCCAGCATTTCTATCAGGTATCTTTTAGCAGGCTGATTTGTATAAATAATATAATCACCTTTCAAAAAACGAATGGTCTGGCTTTTTCTGCTTACAACAACATCATAGTTTTTATGGTGCTTTTCATAAGGCTTTGCATAACTCTTATAATCCTCAATTCTATATGCTTCCACTTCAATTAAAGTATCCTTTGTCAGTTGCTGCATCATTACATCATTCAGCTTTAAAATGTCTGTCACCTCATGCCATCCCTGAGGAATGATATATGCCTTTGGCGCTGTAACAGTGTTGGCTTCTTTAAAATAGTTATAAAACCTGACCTCTTTATTGAAAGGCTTTGAATGGTCGTAATACAATCTTGGCAAACCAGTTACTTCGCTTGTTTTGTAAGAAGCAGCATACCCTTTAAAATGGATTGTATCATGCCTGCTGCTGTCAACCCCCCAGTTCAATGCAAACTGGGTTTGTTGCAAAACTGCCTTTTCGCTTGCTCTTTTCGCTTCCATCAGTCCTTTCGCATTTTTCGAACTTTCCTCTATCATTGTTTGCATTAAAGAGTATGTTGATTGCACTCTCTCTTTAAACGGCTTTAGCATGTGTGTTTCAGGAACAAAACCGATTGTTTGAAATAAAGATGTATAACCCGAACTGTATCGTGGAGGATCGTAAAAAGCAGCCCATCCTTTTTCAGGGTTTGCATCTTCAAAATTGACATAGGGGACCATTGACCAGCCTTTCTTTTCCATGCCTGCATATAAAGCCGGTTCAAAAGTAAGATGAAGAAATTCTCCCAACTTGCCTCCCAATTTATTATGCTGTGTAGTCAGCAGTGTCATGGTATGCTGATAGTCTGCTCCGTCACTTACATGATTATCAATAAAAATAGTAGGTTTTAGGTAATGAAAAATCGTTGTAAAGGCGCGTGCATTTCTCGAGTCGTTCTTTGTAAAATCCCTGTTTAAATCAAGGTTCTGCGCATTGCCTCTAAACCCGTAGCTTTCAGGCCCCTGCTGATTAACTCTCAAAAAGCTGTTGCGGTTCAACGCTCCGCCAATATTATATACTGCAATAAAAGCTATTACCACATTTTTCGGCGCCTTTATTTTACCTGTTGCCAGGTCTCTCGACAGCATCATGCTTGCATCTATTCCGTCTGGTTCACCTGCATGAATACCATTGTTAACAAGAATGATCACTTTTTCTTTTTGCCATTTTGTAACATCAAATTGATGATCCGGAGAAAATAAAACCAGGTGCAAAGGATATCCTGCATCTGTTGTGTTGAATTTTTTTATTAAAATCGAATTAAAACCTTTATCCAGTTTTTCATAATATTGAATGCATTCTGCATAAGCTGCGCTTTGCATTCCGCTGGTTTTCTCAAAGGTTGTAATGTAGGTTTGCGAATAGCTGACTATTTTGACTAATAAAATATATGAAATCAGGAACGTTTTTTTCATTAATTTGTCCTTATAATTTCATTAAAAATAATGGAAAACAATTTAAGAATTCTTTTAGCGGAAGACGAACCAAAGTTAGGGCAAATCGTTCAGGAAGAACTGACCAGGGAAGGGTATCAGACCGACGTTGCTTATGATGGATTGGTTGCCGAAAAATTATTTAAAGAGCACCACTATTCACTGGTGCTTCTCGATATTAACCTGCCTTATAAAAACGGCCTTGCATTGTGCAAAGAATTCAGGGAAGCTAAAAAAGGCATTCCTATAATAATGCTGACGGCGCTTGGAGAGATCAATGATAAAATGGATGCTTTTAATCTTGGCGCTGATGATTATATTGTAAAACCATTTCATTTCAACGAATTGTTTGCACGGATAAAAGTCTTTTTAAAAAGATCTGATCCGTCTGCAGAACAGGGAGAGAAGATGAGCGTTTCTAACCTTGAAATTGATCTGCTCAATAAAACTGTCATACGCGGTAACACTAACATCAACCTCACGGCAAAAGAATTTGCATTACTCGCATTGCTGGCAAAGTCAAAGGGTAAAGTAATTTCCAAACAGGATATTCTTGAAAAAGTATGGGGGATCAATTTCGATACCGGAACCAATACGATAGAAGTTTATATCAGTTTTCTCAGGAATAAAATCGACAAACCTTTCGACGTTAAGCTAATACATACCAAACCTGGATTTGGCTACTTTTTAAAGGAATTATAACTCTATGAGCAATGTCATTAACTTAAGGTTTTTTGGGGGGCAAACATTTGTTCTTTCTTCTGCTCCGGTTGTGTCACTCCCTTCTACCGCATCTTTTCATAGCGGCTCATACACCCCGAATCATCTGTACATATTCTCAAAGTTAATTGCTTGACTTTATGAGTTTAAAACTTCGGCTGGCGCTTTTATTCAGCCTTTCCGTTTTTATCATTCTATTGGTTTCTGCATTATCGATCTTTATTCTGAATGAGAATTTCAGACGCGACGAATTTATTAAACGGCTTGTACTCGAAGGTTCAGAAAGTTTTGAATTATTTTTTAGCGTACCGGTTCCCACACAGGACATAATAGACGACCTTAATAAAAACGCAGCCAATTCTTTACCTGACGAAAAGATCATCATTTTCGATTCAGTATACCATGTCCTCTATCCTGCTCAAATAGCCACTATTCCTCACATTGAAAAAGGCTTATTTAAATTAGCAAGGGAAAAACAAGATTACAATTACACCTATTCAGAAAGAGAATGTGTATTATTATCCAGAAACTTGAGGCAGAAACAATACTACGTTTTTGCGTCTGCCAATGACATTTTCGGGATCAGAAAAAGCGAGAATTTAAAAATAATACTTATTTTTTCAGTTATTGGTGGCTTGCTTTTATCAGGTTTCCTTGCTTTTTTTTATGTGAAGCAAGCTATCAATCCGCTTGAAAAGCTGAAGAAGCAGATTGAGAAAATAGATGAGAAGAACCTGAAGGAAAGAATACCGGTAGGCAATCGTGACAACGAGGTTTGGCAGATAGCAAAGAAATTCAATGCAATGCTCGAAAGGCTCGAACAGGCTTTTGAACAACGAAAGAGTTTTGTGCAGCATGCCTCGCATGAACTTCGCACACCACTTGCCAACATGCTTTCTCAAACAGAGGCTGCGCTTAGCAAAAAGATGAGTGAGGATGAGTACCGTAAAATTCTTATCTCATTGCAGGAAGACCAGCAGGACATGATTGAACTGACCAATTCGCTGTTGGCATTATCAAGATATGAGAAAATCACATCGGCTGAAGACTTGTCGGCTGTAAGAATAGATGAAGTACTGTACGAGACTGCTGATTTTGCAAAACAAATCCGCAAAGATGCAACTGTTACCATTCAATTCGAAACAGTGCCTGCAAATGAGGAAGAGTTAGTATTCATAGGAAACGAATCCCTTATTAAGTCAGCAATAAATAATCTTATTAAAAATGGAATCGCCTACTCATCTGATAACCTCGTTAAAGTAAGCATTCTGGCAAATAAAAACGGTATAACACTGCATTTTGATAATCGCGGAAAGCAATTATCTGTGCAGGAACAAAGTAACTTATTCATTCCATTTTTCAGGGGAGAAAACTCTTTTAGCAAGAAAGGATTCGGCCTTGGATTATCCATCGTTCAGCGCATTATTAATGTACACAACGGAACAATACAATACGAGGCACGGGAAAATAGTACAAACAGGTTTAGTATATTTTTGCCAACAAACAGGTCATAACAAAAAAAATCCCGCAAAGCGGGATTATATACTTTATGTAAACAATACTATGCAGTTGCTGCTGCAGGTACTTTCTTCGCCAGTTTACTTTTAAGATTAGCCGCTTTATTTTTATGAATAACTCCTCGTTTAGCAAGTTTATCAATCATTGAAGCTACTGCCGGTAATTTTTCTGTAAAAGCACCAGCTTCGGTAATCTCTTTCAAATCACGGATAGCGTTACGGGTGGTTTTGCCATAGTAACGGTTACGGTCTCTGCGCTTAGCTGCCTGCCTCACGTCTTTCTTGGTAGCTTTATGGTTTGCCATAATTTCTTTTTAAGGACGGCGAAGGTAAGGGGTAACAGTAAGAATTACAAATTTTAATTACCATTCTTTGCAATTTATTATACTTTCTACAATTCGCTGTCTTTGCAAGTACATTCCAGATTGTCGCAAGCTTCCTAAGTTTAGCGAACAAATCACGGTGGGTATTTCAAAGTCCCCTTCGGGGGGATTTAGGGGGCTGCTTATGCAATACAGGCCATTGCTTTTTTATAATATTGCTCCCTGCTGTCTAAACCTATCGTACCACCATTAATGGCTTTGGTGATACCAACAAAATCATTCGCAGTTGCTTTTGGAATACAGCTTTTGCATATCGCAAATTCCCAGCAGGCGCCGTCGATAGCCCAGTCGTCACTTGTTCTTAACAGATTGACAACTTCTTCAGGTGTTTGTGGCTTTTCGGGTAATGCGTAGCCCTTGCCTGCTATCTTATAGTTGAAGTAAGGCACAAAAGAATCTTTACCGGTCATTTGCATAAAACCACTTCCCCTGAAATTCCAGCCGTCGTTGCTGCCGGCAGCATTGCCCATACGGCCATTATAAACCTTGTTTGCCAGCGCCTGTGGATTTCGGGCAAAAGGGGCTGCATCGTCTAATGTCTTAAACCTCGTAGGCCATGTATTAAGGATAGCCTGTGCTGAATAATTAAGATTTTCTGCCTTCGCTCTAAACTCATTGCTTTCGTGCGCTAACTGTGCTATAAAAGAAGGCAACACCTGCGCAGTGTTCATACTATATACTGCGGTAATTTTATTTAAACTGTCAGCAAGTGCATTTGCACGGATAATATCAAGTGAAGGAGCAATTGTTTTTAAAAGACTTCCTGTAAGTGTGAATGCCATAACGCAAATTTTTGTTTTTGTAATTGAATATAATTGTGATGATAAAAGAACCTTTCAAAAACAAAATACAATTGTTATGGCAAGAATCAAAGCTGTAGAATAACTTTAAGTATTACAATACTTTGCACTGCATAAAGAAATGTGCACTGATTTTTCGGAGCCGAACTATATTACTACTATGAAACATTGTTGCGTCGCACACTTATACGCTTTTTTCAATATTCAGCAATGCACAATAACCTTGCATAAAGTATAGCTGCACCCGCTTTTCATTTGTTTGATTACCAGTTGAAAAAAGGTGAAGAGAAATATGCGGTACAAGTGAGTGACACAACAATGCGGATAAACGTACCATCGCCCGGTTACAAAAAATTTTTAAACTAAAAGAAGTCCTTGTAAAGTTGCAAATACCTGTGCTTATTTGTCTGCATTCAACTGTATGCTGTTAGCTACCGCCCTACAGAAGCTGTTGAAATAATATATCTTCCGGCACCTTTGTAGCGGGGCTTCCAGTAAGAATCATTCAGGTCATTTACCATTACTCCTCCGCTGGTAGCGGCATGTACAAATTTGTTGTTGAGCAGGTAAACTCCTACGTGAGACATATCACTGCCTCCGTTTGTATTAAAAAAAACAAGGTCACCTTCGTTGAGGTCCTCGACGTTGATATGCTGGCTTGCATTATATTGCTCCTGCGCAGTACGGGGAACGTTTACGTTGTACACACTCTGCATGATGATATGAGTAAACGCCGAACAATCAATACAATCTTTTGTGCTTCCACCCATGCAATAGCTGGTTCCATACCATTCATCTATCAATTTCAAAAGGGTAACATTTGTAAGCTTTTCAACCGTAGCGTCTAAAAGAATGGCATACTTTAACTGCAGCCAGTCGGCTCTTTCAATATCGCCTGCATTTACTACCGGCTGAACATACGCATTGTACGATTCACGCTGCTTTTTACGCTTGCCCTGCGAAGGCATTTCAGGACCCATTGCATGTTTGCTGGTTACAACCTGTCCTGGAGATACGGATATATTGTCAAGAAACCGAACTTTTTTAGCGTTTGACTTATGTGAGGGTTTGTTGACTGCTGTTGAGTTATCACGCGATGTAAGTGCTTTCCATTGTGAGCAACTGCTAAGCAATACTGCAGACAACAGGCAATATATCAATCGGGATATAGTCATATAAGGGGGTGCCGCAAATTAAATGACTAATACAACAAAAACAAAACCTTTTTAAAAGTTTTTAACGTACACTTAACCCCACCTGTGGATAAGAAGAAGCTTTCTTTCTATGAAGGATAGCGATATTTGACGGATGATTCTGTGAGTAGTGAGTTGTCAGTTGTGAGTGAATTCACGCTGAACACTCACTACTCACAACTCACCATAATTTTTGTGAGTTGTCAGTTGTGAGTGACTCACGCTAAACACTCACTATTCACAACTCACCATTCACCTATTCACCATTTCTTATCCATGTCTACATTTTCTCATCTTCACGTTCATACCCAGTTTAGTTTATTAGATGGAGCCGCCTCTATAAAAGGACTCTATCAAAAAGCGATTGCTGATGACATGCCTGCTTTGGCAATCACCGATCACGGTAATATGTTTGGCGCTTTTGAATTTGTAGCTGAGGCATATAAACATAAAAACGACGATGGTACATTGAAAGTAAAGCCTGTAGTTGGCTGCGAGTTTTATGTGGTGGAAGACATGACCAAAAGGGCATTTACAAAAGAACAGAAAGATGTACGCCATCACCAGGTGCTGCTTGCAAAGAATAAACAGGGCTACGACAATTTACTAAAGCTGACATCGCTTGGCTATACCGAAGGCATATATGGTAAATACCCGAGAATTGATAAAGAACTGATCGTAAAATACCATGAAGGGCTGATAGCAACGACCTGTTGTTTGGGAGCCTCTGTTCCGCAGGCGATTTTGGCGAAAGGGGAAGATGAAGGTGAAAAAGAGTTTAAGTGGTGGCTCGATTTGTTTGGTGAAGATTTTTACATTGAGGTACAAAGACACGGTATTAAGGATCAGGATAAGGTAAACCTTGCTTTGCTAAAGTATGCAGTAAAACACAATGTAAAAGTGATAGCAAGCAACGACAGCCATTATACTGATCGTGATGACTATAATGCCCACGACATTTTGTTATGCATTAATACCGGTGAAAAGAAAAGTACTCCCGGCTATGACGATTTTATAAACGATGATGTGCAGGTAAAAGAACGTCGTTTTAAGTTTCCCAACGACCAGTTTTATTTTAAGAAGACAATCGAAATGAAGGAACTGTTCGACGACATTCCTCATGCAATTGATAATACGAATGAAGTTGCAGGCAAGATAGAATTGCTGAATTTAAAGAAGGACATTCTTCTGCCAAATTTCCCTATTCCAAAGGAGTTTCAGAAACATGCTGAGAGCAACCTGAACCAGTGGGAATACCTGCATTTCATCACGTATGAAGGGGCGCGAAAAAGGTACAGCGAGATAACGGAAGAAATAAGAGAAAGGCTTGACTTCGAATTATTCACCATAAAAACAATGGGTTTTGCAGGATACTTTTTAATTGTATCAGACTTCATAAAAGCAGGTCGTGAACTGGGCGTTTTTGTTGGACCGGGACGTGGCTCTGCCGCCGGTTCAGTAGTTGCTTATTGCATTGGCATTACCAATATTGACCCAATTAAATACAACTTACTGTTTGAGCGTTTTCTAAACCCAGATCGTAAGAGCATGCCGGATATCGATACCGATTTCGATGATGATGGCCGTCAGAAAGTGATTGACTATGTTGTGCAGAAATACGGCAGAAACCAGGTGGCACAAATCGTAACCTTTGGTACCATGGCTGCTAAAATGAGCATTAAAGATGTCTCCCGGGTGCTTGACCTTCCTCTGGCTGAAAGTAATATGATGGCCAAGTTGGTTCCCGATAAGCCCGGAACAGAATTAAGAAGATGCTTACACGCTCCCATCACGATTAAAGAAGGCGAAAAGTCATTAGAAGAAAAAGAAGGTTTTGGGTCTGAGGACATAGAGAACATAAAAAAGCTTCGCGAGATTTATAACAGCAATACCGAGCAGTCAAAAGTTTTACACGAAGCCGAACGGCTGGAAGGTTCGGTAAGAAATACAGGTTTGCATGCTGCGGGAATTATCATTGCGCCGGATGACCTGAAGAATATCATTCCCGTGGCTACGTCAAAAGACTCTGACCTTTTGGTTACACAAATAGCGGGAAACGTAATTGAAGAAGCCGGTGTGATCAAGATGGACTTCTTAGGATTGAAAACACTCTCTATCTTAAAAACTGCACTTGAATTGATCAAGCAAAATCATGGGATTGATATAGAAATAGATGAGCTTCCGCTGGATGATGCAAAGACTTACGAACTATACCAGAGAGGTGAAACCAACGCTACTTTCCAGTTTGAAAGTGCAGGAATGCAAAAGTACCTGCGTGATTTAAAGCCCGACGTTTTTGCCGATCTAATTGCGATGAACGCTTTGTATCGTCCGGGGCCAATGGCTTATATTCCTGATTATGTAGAACGGAAGCATGGACGGGCTGAAATAGTATATGACCTGCCTGATATGGCGGAGTATCTCGAAGAAACGTATGGCATTACCGTTTACCAGGAGCAGGTAATGCTGCTTTCACAAAAGCTGGCCGGCTTTAGCAAAGGAGATGCCGACGTGCTGCGCAAAGCAATGGGTAAAAAGCAGATTGCCATATTAAATAAGATGAAAGCCCAGTTCCTTGAAGGAGCCACCAAAAAAGGACATCCTGCAGAGAAGCTTGATAAGATATGGAGCGACTGGGAGTCCTTTGCACAATATGCCTTTAACAAATCGCACTCAACCTGTTATGCTTTTGTAGCTTACCAGACAGCTTATCTCAAAGCCCACTACCCTTCTGAATATATGGCGGCAGTTCTAAACCATGCGGGAAGCATTGAGAAAATTACTTTCTTTATGGAAGAATGTAAGCGCATGGGATTAATGGTGCTTGGCCCCGATATTAATGAGTCCAACAAAGGCTTTGCAGTGAACCAAAAAGGCGAAATACGTTTTGGAATGATGGGTTTGAAAGGTGTGGGTGAAAATGCCATTGAATGTATATTGGAAGAACGTAAGAAAAAAGGATCCTTTACCAGTGTTTTCGATTTGGTTAAACGGGTAAACCTGCGTGCCGCTACTAAAAAATCTTTGGAAAGTCTTGCCTACAGCGGCGCTTTCGATTGTTTTAAAGAGTATCACCGTGCACAGTATTTTTTGAATAAAGAAACCAATATTGCAGGCTTAGACCTTATCATCAATTTTGGAAACAGGTTTCAGGCACAGGCGCAAACTACCAGCAACAGCTTGTTTGGCGACATGGTTTCTATGGACATCCCTACTCCTCAATTGCCTAAAACAGCTCCCTGGGCGTTAACTGAATTGCTTGATTACGAAAAAGAGGTAACAGGCATGTTTATGAGCGGTCATCCGCTTGACCATTATAAGTTTGAACTAAAGCACTATAACTTTACTCCTATCAATGAATTTAATGATGTAAAAGAAGCGCCTGAACTGCAACCGAACATCAATAAAACATACAGGCTGGCTGGCTTGGTTACAGATGCACAACACCGTGTTACCAAAACAGGCCGCAATTTCGGTTCATTCTGTATCGAGGATTTTACAGGTAAAACCGAGCTGATGCTGTGGAGCGATGATTATGTAAAATTTCAGAACTACCTCGAAAAAGGAAGAAATATACTGGTAACGGGCTGCTTTAAAACACGCTACAACAGCAACCAGTACGAGTTTAAGATTACCTCGGTTAATATGCTTGAAGTAACCAAACAAAGCTTTACAAAACAACTGATAATGGATGTTTCTGCAAAAGCCATCACCGGTGACTTTGTAAACTTCATAGATAAAAACGTAAAAGCATACCCTGGAAAATCAACTCTCAAATTCAATATCCACGACTCAAAAGATAATCTCAAACTCAGCCTCTACACGCTTGAAAAAGGATTTACCATGAATGATGAAATGGTTCATTTTCTCGAAGAAAACCCGGATGTTGAAGTGCAGGTGGTCGCGGGATAGGGGCTTGAAGGGGAAAAGTATATAAACAAGTGGATAACGGCTTTGAAATTAAATACCTTTAATTTACTTAACGCATGACTGACACTCCTCAACATATCAAAGCACTTCAATTAAAAATCTGGCTTTCAAAACCACCCATGGAAAGACTAAGACAAATGATGGTTGATAACGAAGCAATGTTTAAATTTTGGGCGAAAGCAAAAGGTGGTAATACAACTTTAGAAAAGGGATTGTCTTCCTCTGAAGCTGATTGAGAATGAAGGAATGAAAAGCAAAGATATCCATCTGGCAGAAAGTATTATAGAAGAGAATACAGAAGTGATCATCAAAAGATGGAGAGAATATTTTGGTGGTAAAAAATAAAAAATTCAGTTATGAATATTGGTTTATGCAAGGTGTGGTTTGATAATGAAAATATATTCGTTCAATTAAATGATAAACGGGTAATCTCTGCTCCTATAGACTTATATCCCCGTTTAAGAAATGCTACTCCTCAACAACGAAACGGATATGAACTCTGGAACCAGGGCAAATGGATTCATTGGGAAGAATTAGATGAAGATCTTTCTGCTGAAGGATTTTTGAAGTTTGAAAATCAACTTCCATAACATCCACTCTTTTCTTTGCCCTTATCGGTGTTCCTTTACAAGGAACATTACAAATGAACATCTTGTATCCGCACTTGCAAAAAATGTAAATTAGGCAAAAAGTAAATATATGGAGGCTGTGATAAAATTAAAACCAGAAGAGTTAGACAATGATTTACTATCAAAAATCAAACAACTTGTTGCTGGGCGAAGTAATATAGAAGTAACTATCTCGCTAACTGAAAAATCCAACGAGTATATAAAAACGCTCAATCAATCTATTGAAGAGTTGAACAATAATAACACAGTTACAATGACAATGGAAGAATTTTTTGAATACCCTGCAAAAAAATAATTTTAATGAGAAGTGTAACTTTTCTTCTTCCGCTTTTCAGCAATACAATGAATGGATTGAAAATGATAAGGATGTTTTCATAAAAATAAAAGAGTTAATCAAAGACATATCACGAGACCCTTTTAAAGGATTAGGAAAACCGGAACCCTTGAAAGGAAACTACTCAGGTTTTTGGAGCCCGCCGGATAACGCAGGAACATAGGCTTATTTATTCGATTACTTCTGACACTATTACCATCGTAAAATGTAAGGGACATTATTTTGACTGAAGCAAGCTACAGTGGTTACTATTGCACCAACTGCAAAAGAACAGGATGTTGCTTTTCATCCAGCCAGTGAATAAGGGTTAGTATATTTTGCTTTTCCATCGCAGTGCATCCTGCTGTCGGAGACGAACTTCCCAACCAAACATGTAAAAAAATACAGGAGCCATTACCGGCAAATATTTTATCAGAATTGTATTTTACCCACACACCATATTCATACTCATCATCGCTCAATTTCATGTGCTCAAAGCTGTTCCAGTCTTTATGAGTTGCAGTATCTGTATGCACCAATGTATTGTAAGCTGCAGAGTGAACATCATCTACACAAATATCCGTCGTATCCACTTTTTGAAAAGGCATCTTTAAATGCTCCACAGAATGATAACTAAAAACCGGCCCAAGCCCGAATATTCCTGCCGGTGATTTTCCATCACCCTCCCGTTTGATAACGGCAGAAACAGGTTTAGGCAACATGCTTTGCCTGTCAACTGCCAGTCCGTTTCTTCCCAATGTTACTGCAAATTGAGTTACCAACTTCCATGCATCATGGTCGCTGGCACGCTGGTATAATTGCATTGAGCCTTGTATTGCATTCCAGTCAGGTGCTGTTACAAATATAACCTGGTTGTTAGATGCGAGGTAAGAATTATATTTCTCAACCGGCGATTGTGCATGCAACAAAACCGGCATGAGAGTGCAAATCAAAAGGAATATCTTTTTTATGCTTTTATAAACCTGCTGTTTATCCATTTAAGCAAAATAAGCATTATTCGTTACTATACTGTGCAAGGCATAAAAAGGTGAGTAGAATTTTTTTGAACCGACCGAATTGCTACTATGAGTCAACGTTGCAATCATGGATTTGTCGTTTTCTTTTCTTCCAGTGGAAGGAAAGAAAAGGATCACTCGTGTACTTTTTATTCTTCATTCGACAAGCCAAAGAGACCCTGATTTATCCCTTTACAGCTATTACAGGAGTTCTGGAAAAGGCAGATGTCAGGAGTTTTCCAAATTCTTTTTTATCTATTGTTCCAATTCTTTCTCCTTTTGCAATCACCGTAATCTCGTCTTCATTTTTGGCTAATTGCAACCTTCCTTTAAAAATGTGAGCAGTAGGCAACTGTAAGAATTTATGAAGAGCTGAGATTTTTTCTTTCCGGCAAACATATTCAACATTGTCTTTCAGAATAACTAAACGTGCAGTGGCTTCGGTGTGCTCGATTAGAAAAGAATAATGTTTACCGGGAAAGAAATATTCATTCATGAAAAATATTTTTTACAGGAAGCAGTGGAAAAACTAAAAATGACAGCTTACTTCCCTCGTTTACCACTTAAAATTTTGAACAAAGCTTTTCATCAAAAATAATAAAAGTAGGTTTTGTTCTAACTGATTTTTACATTCTGTTCCTCTGTTGTCCAAAAAAATTGTTGAAAAAAAAGTAGTATAAAGGGGCGAGTAGCCCCCCTTTGCTATCGCTGGCAGATTGAACTGTTCTTCACGTAAAAAGGCGGAGGGACAACAGGATCTTTTCGGACAAACATAGACCCCCCTGCTTTGACAAATTTCATTTAAGCATATTGAAAATCAATCCCTTAAACACTTCTTAAATCGATTTTTTAATTTTGTCGGACAACAGTGATTTTAAATGTGTGATTAAATTGATTAGCACTTCGAAATAGAATTATACTGCTAAGCCGGATAATATTCCCGTAAACAGGACAAGTAGTGCATTGCTGAATAATGAACAAAAGTACAATCCATCATGCAGCTTAACCTGCACACAGACAAATGAAGGGATTGCTTCGTCGTTCCTCCTTATAATGACATCCACTCTAACCATTTGAAAAACAAGACGTAACGTATGGATATCATTTAGTTTTTTCTCTTTTTGGGCTCCGAAAAAGTCGTTACTCGCAATGACGGCTATCTTTTGCTGAATAAAGAACCTTCAGAGGAAGTGTGCGACGCAACGATGATTCATAGTAGCAATTCTGCCGGGCTCAAAAAAATCATTGCACATACTTATGCGGCGGGCAGTATAGCACTTCGAAATAGAATTAGCCTCACAGTCATTTCCTGCAAATACTATCTAACTTCTTATACGTTATCTTCGACTGTTATTATAACCGGCTTTTCTAATTTGGCTCGGCAAAAATTTTAAATAGCAGCACGATGAGTTTTTTACAACAACTAAAGATCGAGGATGAAAACCCGGGCGTTTCAACAGGACTGCAATGGCTGCAAAGCAGCGGAGAACCTATTCAATCCTTTTCACCTGTCGATGGTAAATTGATTGCAACTGTCACTTCAACTGATAAAGAAACTTATTCTGCCGTCATAAAAAAAGCGGGTGAAGCATTTAAAGAATGGCGGACATGGCCATCGCCAAAACGGGGCGATGTGGTACGGCAGGTTGGTGAAGCATTAAGAAAATACAAAGAACCTTTAGGAAAATTGGTAAGCTACGAAATGGGCAAAAGCGTGCAGGAAGGATATGGAGAAGTGCAGGAAATGATAGACATCTGCGACTTTGCAGTAGGCCTATCAAGACAACTGCACGGGCTTACCATGCACAGCGAAAGGCCGGGACACAGGATGTATGAGCAATGGCATCCTTTGGGAATAGTCGGCATTATCACTGCTTTTAATTTCCCCGTTGCAGTCTGGAGCTGGAACACAATGCTTGCTTTGGTTTGTGGCGATGTTTGTGTATGGAAGCCGAGCGAGAAAACGCCTCTTTGCGGCATTGCCTGCCAAAAAATTATTACAGAAGTTTTTGAAAAAAATAAAGTACCTGAAGGCGTTTGTTCTTTGGTACAGGGCGGCCGTGAATTAGGTGAATGGATGTCAAACGACGTACATATTCCTTTGGTTTCAGCAACCGGTTCTACACGAATGGGGAAGGCCCTTTCGGCTGCTGTGGCAGCAAGATTGGGTCGCTCATTATTAGAACTTGGAGGCAACAATGCGATCATCATCAGTAAAGATGCCGACCTTGATATGTCTTTGATCGGTTGTGTTTTTGGTGCAGTAGGCACAGCAGGTCAGCGTTGTACGAGCACCCGACGGCTGATAATTCATGAAAGCGTGTATGAAGCGTTCAAAGACAAAATTGTAAAAGCTTACAAACAATTACGAATTGGAGACCCTTTAAATGAAAGTAATCATGTAGGTCCGCTGATAGACAAAGATGCAGTAAGAATGTATCTTTCTTCAGTAGAAAAATGCAAACAGCAAGGTGGAAAGTTTATAGCAGAACCGGGTGTTTTGGAAGGTGCGGGTTTTGAAAGTGGCTGTTATGTAAAACCATGTATTGCCGAGGTAACAAAAGAAATGGACATCGTTCAGCACGAAACATTTGCACCAATTCTGTATTTGCTGAAATACACAGACTTTAAAGAAGCCATTGAAATTCAAAATGGTGTTCCGCAGGGATTATCTTCTGCTGTTATGACGTTGAATTTAAGAGAAGCAGAACAGTTTTTGTCATCCGCAGGAAGTGATTGTGGAATTGCCAATGTAAATATAGGAACCAGCGGCGCTGAAATCGGGGGCGCTTTTGGCGGAGAAAAAGAAACCGGCGGAGGCCGTGAAAGCGGCAGCGATGCCTGGAGGATTTACATGCGCCGCCAAACAAACACAATTAATTACTCAACAAAACTTCCATTAGCGCAGGGGATTAAGTTTGATTTGTAGGGGTTGTGATGTAAGGAAAGGATTTACATCTGAGCATTGCAGCACGTGCGTTTGTCTTTTATGCAATCTCACTCACAAGTCATCCTTAACCTGTGAAACCCAATTCGGTGCATTATTGATCTGTTGTCGTAAATATACATTTAATTGTGCTGCATGATGCTGTACATGCCGCATGTTATAAAGCAGTATTTCGAGAACAGAATAATTCCTGGTTCCCTCCTCCTCTATCCATCGTTCCTGTAACTTTTCCTCTGTCAGGCCCGCGATTAATTTATAACATTTGTTGCGGCTTGATTGCAGATAGTCGAGCAATTCTTTTTTACTATACACTCTATCGGGAATTATATCGTCTATTGCATCTTCTGTTACATCGCCAGGTTCTGCTATTGTAAAGGGCAGTTGTGAAGAAAAGTTTTTAGAAGGAATTGTCAGGTAGTAATCCAGGAATACGAGGCAATGATATGCATTATAAAAAAACTTTTTGTTGGTATTCCAGTATTCTTCAGGCCAGAGTATGATAGCATTTTTAAGCATGTCAATACTTGCTCCGAATTGTTTCCACAAATTTTCTTTTAAAGCATCAATCATGTGATTGTATTATTCGTTCCGTAAGCCCTTAACATACTCTTGTTGTTGCATGCTGCTCTTAAAGCCGCTTTATGTGATGTTACACAAGCGCAATGCATTCTACCGATATTAAAATTCCTGCCGGAAAAGGCATTACTTGCGGAGTACTTCTGGCTGGAGCATTCTTTGGAAAAACTTCTCCGTAGACTTTATTCAAAATACCAAAATCATTTCCGGAAACCATAAATACAGTTGTTTTCACAATTTTATCCATACTGCTTCCAAGTTCTTCAAGAATTGTTTGTATGTTCTTAAAAGATTGGATGGCTTGTTCCTCGAAGCTATCACTTAGCTTTCCGGTACCTGGATTGAAGCCCGGAGTGCCCGAAATAAATATAAAGTCACCGGCAATAACTGCTTGCGGAAACACTTCCGTCATTCTGGGTACTTTTGAGGTGTTGAAGTTTTTTCTGTCTGTCATTTTTTATTTTTTTGATGAAACAGTGTGTTCAAATAAGGTGATACAACGAACAAATATTACCAAAGGTGGTACATTTGAAAAATTTCCACCCAGTACTGAAGTTCATGATTCAAAGATTTAAAATTCATTTTGATGTTCAAAAGCGTTTCTTCGTTTCAACCAAAGCCGATAACGATTTGTAGCCAATTGCTCCAACGTCCAGCCCCACTATTGGCAATTCTCTTACTGACTGCTGCTTTATTTTTTAGCCTTTTTAGCTATTTCACCAAGCACATCAATTTTATATATAAGCCACCTTGTTCTTGGTCTTTGCTGGTATGCTCCAGTAACTAAATTTATTTTTCTATCTCTACCATCTCTTAACATTTGTCTAAAATTAAATCCAGGCTTAGGTCCCATTTTATTACTAAGAATATTGTTTTTAGCAAGTAATTCCGCTGATTCGTCTGCTGTTAAAAAATCAAGTTCATTAGTCTTTAAATAATTCTGCAAAAAAGTGGAGACTTTTTCAACCATAGAGTTCTCAAAATTTATTATCATAAAATCAATGTTTACTTATTCTTTCACTTGCAATCCATAATTTTTGAGTAGTTCCCTGCAACCTAATAACATTATATCCAAAACTGGCATCAACAAGATAAACTTCTGTCCCTTTTGGTAAAACAAGAATTTGCCCATTGTTTCTCATAACGTCTAAAGCAGCTAAATCATTCTGTACAAAGTAAGTATACATCTCATCAAAATCATTTTTATTATAAGTGCAAAACGATTCTGTATTAACATAAAGTCTTGTGTCATTTGATACGTTTTGACTACTATCTTTAGATAAATCTCTACTAAAGAAATTATACAGAAGAAAGATAATTACTATAAATATTATTACTTTAACTCCAACGTTACTACTGTTGCTTTTTGTAGAACTTGGAGTTTGAGTTATGGTATTTTTTCTTAAAAATTCACTCCTTTTTTCTTTATAGATAGATTGATTTGAAAAAGGAATTCTCCATTGCTTGGGCTGAGTTTCAGTTTGAAAAGCGTGAGGAATTTGATTTTTCTCTAACAATCTTTTAAGGTCAATCCCTATTTGGAGATTTTTAGTTTTCAATAAGTCGTTCGCGGCTCTCAGTCCTATAAACTTTTTACCGGTTGAAATTAAATAGTTATCAAAAAGTTCTATTATTTCGTTTGTATCCATTGATGCCTTTGTTAGACGATTTCAATAAAGCAAATGTAATAAGGGTGGTATAAAAAAGTAGCAGCCAACGAACTGCTTTGCGCATAATTTTATTACAAAATACATTATTACTAATATTAAACAGAACAATAATTAGCTATAAACACAAAAATAAAACGTCAACTTTATAGAAATACTTAACAGTTGTCAAGTTATACAAGCGACTTCATGGCTTGTTGAATAAAGAATGAAAAGCACAAGAGTGCGACGCAACAGTTGACTCATAGCAGTAACTCAGCCCGGCTCCAAAAAAACTCCACTCACTTTTTTATCCCTTGCACAGTATAACATGAACATAACTAAACTGACACAACCTCTTTCACAAATGTTATTATTTTGTAGAATCCACTTAGCCGTTGGTGCTGCGGTTGGGTTTCTTTATTTTTACAGCAATGAACTTCAGCTTTCTGAATAAATTTTTGACGATAACAGGCAGAATTGTACTCAGCATACTTGCATTGCTGCTTTTTATATGGCTTCTCATTCAAACGCCGCCGGTTCAAAACTTTATTGTTGGCAAGGTTACCAACCGCTTATCAAAAGACCTGCATACGGAGGTAAAGATTGATCATGTAAGCTTTGCCTTATTTAACAGTATGAACCTGGAAGGTACACTGGTAAAAGATCTTCACAAAGATACTTTGCTTTATGCCGGCAAGGTGAAGCTGAGAATTACCGATTGGTTCTTTTTAAAAGATGAACTGGTTCTGAAATATGTTGGTCTTGAAGATACTTATGTGAACATGAACCGGAAAGACTCAATCTGGAATTACCAGTTTCTCGTTAACTATTTTTCTTCCTCAACACCTGATACAAGCAAGCAAAAAAGCACTTTGAAATTCAACCTGAAAAAGCTGGATTTTAAGAACGTGGCTTTTGTAAAAAATGATGGATGGATTGGAACTCGTATGGACGTAAAATTAGGAAACCTGCAACTGGAAGCAAATGACTTTGATATAGATAAAAACCTGATCGCCATAAAGCAACTTGACCTTGATAAACCCTTTTTCTCCCTGACAGATTTTGAAGGCCTGAGGCCGCCGGTTGTACAAAAGAAACAAACAGAGCCGGATACTTCGATGTACTTCAACCCGGGAGACCTCCATTTAACGGTTGAAAAGCTAAATATCAAAAACGGTACTTTTCAAAGTTTGAAAAGTCTTGACCGTGCTCCTTATCCATATTTCGACGCCCTTCATCTTCGCTTCGATAAAATCAACGGAACATTCGCCGATGTTAGCTTTATAAAAGATACCATTAAAGCAAACATAGACCTCTCAGCCAAAGAAAGAAGCGGTTTTGATTTGCGCAAACTGAAAGCAAACTTTAAGCTGACACCGCAGATAATGGAGTTTACCAAGCTCGAACTCTCTACTCCAAAAACCCATATCCAGAATTACTATGCAATGAAGTTCACAGATTTCAATGAAGATTTTGGCGACTTTATAAATAAGGTAACGATGGAAGCAAGATTTACCAATGCTGAAATCGACAGCGACGACATCGCTTACTTTGCTCCGGATGCCAAAAGCTGGAAAAAAAGAATAAGCATATCAGGATACGGGAAAGGAACAGTGGGAAATATTTCGGTAAAAAATCTTTTTGTAAGAGCAGGCGCCAACACAACTGTAAGTGGGGATTTAACAATGGTGGGTCTTCCCGACATTGATAAAACCATGATCGATTTTCAGTCAGGAAACCTGCAGACAACGTATCGTGATGCCGTTACCTTTGTACCGGCCATAGGCAAAGTAGAAACTCCATCTCTTGCCAGTTTAGGCCAGGTAAAGTTTAAAGGCAACTTTAAAGGAACCATTTCAAAATTTGCTACAAATGGTGTTTTCAGCACAAACCTTGGCGGTTTTCATACCAATATAGTAATGGAGTTACCCGCAAAAGGACCCGCAATTTATAACGGGCATCTTGGTACCGACAAATTTAATCTTGGCAAGTTTTTACAGATCAAAGACATGGGCACTCTATCCTTTGACGGAGGCGTAAAAGGTGTTGGGCTGGCTTTAAACTCGTTGCATACCAGTGTGACAGGTAAAATAAGCCAGTTTAGTTTTAATGATTATAACTACAAACAAATAAATGTAGAAGGAACTTTTCAGCGCAGGCAATTTGATGGAACGGTAAAAATTGATGATGACAATATTGGTTTTGTAACGACAGTAAAAATGGACTTCAGAGGCGCCGAGCCAACATTTAATGTGCTGGCCGACCTTGCACACAGCAATTTTCAAAATTTGAAATTATACGGCAGCAAGCTTGAGTTGAGCGGTCTGTTTGACCTTGATTTTACCGGTAAAAACATTGACCAGTTTTTAGGATCGGTTAAAGTATTCAATGCTAATTTAGTTCAGGACAGCGTTCGGCTCAATTTCGACTCAATCAGTTTGCAATCATCTTTTGAAGGCCGCAAAAGATTGCTTTCGCTAAAAAGCAATGAATTTGAAGCGTCTGTAGAAGGTGAATACAACATTCTTGATCTTCCAAATACTTTCCAGATTTTTTTGAATAAATATTACCCTGCTTATATCGCCATGCCGAGAACGAACGTGAAAGATCAGCAATTCAATTTTATACTCAATACAAAAAATATTGATGGCTATACGCTCCTGTTCGATAAAGATCTGACGGGCTTCAGCAACAGCAGTATATCAGGAACCATTAACACCATTGATACGGTTTTTGAAGTGAACGCGGATGTACCTGCATTTGCTTATAAGCAATACAGGTTCAATAATATCAGCCTGAACGGAAGAGGCAACCTCGATGTTTTGCAACTGAAAGGAAATATTGATAATATATGGTTGAGTGATAGTTCGGGTTTCCCCAATACCACTATCAACATTCTTTCAAAAAAAGATGTATCGCAGATCAGCATTAAAACAAAAGCAAACAGCACGTTGAATGAACTAAACCTGAATGCTGACCTGACAACTTTTTCAGATGGAGTTCAAATAATCAATGATAAGAGATGGATATTGGAAAAAGAAGGCCAGATTACTATAAGAAAGAATTTGGTTACTGCTGAAAATGTTCGTTTCACCCAGAATGATCAGCACATAGAAGTAAAGACAACCGAGGATGAAGAATCAAATAAAAGTAACCTGCTTGTAACCCTAAGAAATTTAAACATCGGCGACTTTGCACCCTTTCTTACCACTGACCCAAGATTAGAAGGACTGGCTTCGGGGCAGATCATAATGAGAGACTTTTTTGGTAAATTTAAAATAGATGCCGATATAAAAGCAGAACAGTTCAGGCTCGATAATGACTCTGTGGGCATTGTAAATATCAAAGGCGGTTACAACAGCAATGATGGCAAGATCACTTTTGCTGTAGATTCTAAAAATGAGTTATATAATTTTACCGCTGATGGCAGTTATAACCTCGCCGATACAACAAGCCTTCCCCTGCTTACATCTATACGGCTCAACAATACCAAAGTAAATATTGTCAACAAATTTTTGGGAAGTATCTTCACTAATATTCAAGGTTTGGCAACCGGCGAACTGCACATCAACGGCAATCCAAAGCGTCCCGATCTTTTAGGCAAAGTCTCCTTAACAAAAGGAAGCCTGCTTGTTAATTTTACCAAAGTTGAATACACGGTCGATACTGCCACCTTCACCTTCACAGATGGTGCGATAGACTTTGGCAAGTTCAATATAAAAGACAAATTTGGCAATACCGGAGAGGTATCAGGAAAATTATACCAGCACCAGTTTAATGATGTTAGATACGACCTTGATATCAGTACCCAGCGTATGCTTTTGATAGATACAAAAGCCAATGATAATTCTCAGTTTTACGGCACTGCTATTGGTAAAGCTTCAATGAGCATCAGCGGGCCACAGGAGGATATGCATATAAAAATAGCTGCTGAGCCGGTTGACAGTTCTCACATTTTCATTCCTACCAATACAACCCGCCAAAGCGCAGAAGCAGACTTTATTGTGTTTAAACAATATGGCACAGAGATGCAGCAATCAGTTGCAGCCGAAGAAGGTAATATTACAGTTGACCTTGACCTTACTGCCAATCCGCTCGCAAAAATTGATGTGATATTAGACCCGGTAACCGGAGATATTATAAAAGCGGTCGGAAGCGGAAGACTAAAAATTCACGCCGGCACAACAGACAACCTTACTATAAACGGACGGTACAATATTCAAAGCGGAAGCTATGATTTCAACTTTCAGTCGTTTATCAAAAAGCCTTTTATATTAAGAGAAGACGCAAATAGTTTTATAGAATGGAACGGCGACCCGTTTAATGCTAAACTGCAGGTAGAGGCATTGTATGTTGCTGAAAACGTAAGACTCGGCGACCTTGTAGGAGCGCAAAATTTAAGCGGAAGTGTGCAGGGCTACCAGGGAAATGTGTATGTAATAGCCAATTTAAGCGGAGATCTGAAGCAGCCTACTATCCATTTCCGTATTGATTTTCCTGCAGGATCGCAGGTTAGAAGCGATGAAACATTTAACCAGTTTCTAACGAAGCTCGAAAAAGATGATAATGAAATGCTGAAACAGGTCACTTATCTTATTGTTTTCGGGGCATTTGCTCCATACGGAGAAGGAAGAACGATCGGCGCAAATTTTACAACTTTAGGTTTCAACACCATTTCCCAACTGATTTCAAAACAGGTAAATAACCTGGTTTCAAACATTCTTTTCAAGATAACAGGAGACCGTAGCTTGCAGTTTGATGTAAGCACTTCTGTCTACAACAGCAGCAACTTATTCAGTGGAAATGTGACGGCAACAAATGCAATAGACAGGCAAAAGGTTAATTTTAAATTAGGCAAAAGCCTCTTCAACAACAAAGTGATTGTCACCTTTGGCGGCGACCTCGATTTCAGGATGGGAAGCAATACGGCCACTTCACAGCAATTAGGCAACCTGCAATGGCTTCCCGACCTTACGGTAGAAATTGTATTGTCGAAAGACCGGAAGATAAGAGGAATCATTTTCAGCAGAAACAACCTCGATATATCTACAAGCGCTCAGGCAGTTGGCCGCGCCAACAGGCAGGGAGCCAGTATTTCTTACCGTAAAGATTTCGAAACCATCTTTGCCGGCGATAAAGAAAAGCCCAAAGAAAAAGACCATACAATCCCCGCCGCCGTTTTGCATCAGCCCGCAACCTTGTCTAAAAGTGAGGAAGAGAAGGAATAATGTGCTGATGTGCTAATGTGCTAATGTGCTGATGTGCTAATGTGCTAATGTGCTAATGAGAAATTCGAAAATGTGAAAATGGTTTAAGCTGCACAAGGGATAAAAAAGTAAGTAGAATTTTTTTGAACCGCGCTGAATTACTACTATGAGGCATCGTTGCGTCGCACACTTATACGCTTTATTCTATTTTCAGCAATTCAAAATGACCCGGTGAAGTATAAACTTTTATAAGAACGCAAAGTGGAATGCGACTATGGCATAACCTTATTAACTTATCATTAAGTTATGAACAGATTACTACAATCTTTATACTCATTTTGTTTTGATAACGCAAATTACACTCCTTCCATTCCTGAAAAGAATCGTTAGTTATAAGGTAATAAGGTTAGTAATCCTAAGCAGACGTCTTGTGTTACTAAGGTAATTAGGTTATATGTTGTTCAAACATTATATATTGGCAATACACTACTTTTCCCATTTAAAGGAAATTTATAAGCGGGAAGATAGCATATAAGCACATTAGCTAATCAGCACATTAGCACATTAGCTAATTAGCTAATTAGAGGTTGGCTTGGCGAATAAAGAATGAAAAGTAAAAGAGTGCGACGCAACGATGCCATGTAGTAGTAATAAAGCCCGGTTCAAAAAAATCCTATTCACCTTTTTATCTCTTGCGCAGTATAAGTTCGCTTTAGATATCTGCTATTCAATCACTTCAATATTTTTGTTGTATTTGGCTTTATCGAAGACAAAAGTATTGTCAGGAATAGTAGCGGAAGTATTGATTGTGCTAAGGCTAAATTCTATTGTGTTGCTGCTTTTATCCAAAACCTTTGCTTTGGTAATCATCATTTTTGACTTGTCAACAAAGATGTTAACCTGTTTAAAATTCTTCCGCTTATCGTTGGGCACGAGTTGAATTTCATTATAATTTCCTGCAGAAGAAACGAGTTTGTAAGTGAAGTCTTTGTCGTAGAAATTAGTAAGTAATTTTTGTGGAGTGAGTGTTTGTCCATCTGCATCTACCGTATTTATAGTAACCTCATCGTTTCCGTTATAGTTCCAGGTTTTGTTGCCATCGCTGAAGATTTCGGTCGCCCCTTGTTTGATGTAATACTTGTTTCCTTTGATGGATATCTTACCTTTTACATTATTATTTACCTTTCCCGTATGACCTTTTGAAACCAGGCTAAAACCTGCAGTAATGCCTTTGTAAGTTTTGAGCTTGGCACTTACAGCATCTAAAATCTTCTTTGCATTCGGGTCGTTCTGTGCTTTAACAGAACCTGCCGCTAAAGCCAGCGTTAACAGCAGAAAGTAAATTTTTTTCATCTTATTTTTGATTGGGTGTGCAATATTAGCTCTTTAGACGGTGAAGAGAATTAATTGTTTAGAATGTGTTTGTTAAAATCAATAGCTCAATTGCTCAATTGCTTAATGGCTTAATTGCTCGATGGCAAGATGGCTCAATCGCTCAATGACTTAGTGACCCAATGACTGAATGATTACGGCGTCACAATAATTCTACAAAAAACAAAAGCTGGTATCCAAAAAAGAATACCAGCTTTTAGTGGAATATAGAACAAATGGTTGCTCAACAATTTTAGCTAACCGGCAAATGCAGACAGAATTTCTTCTAACTCCATCTCAGTTTTTACCTGCACATCTCTGGCTTTGCTTCCCAGGTTAGCTCCTACGATTCCGGCGGCTTCAAGTTGGTCCATCAAACGGCCTGCACGGTTGTATCCCAGCTTCATTCTGCGCTGGATTAAGGACGTACTTCCTATCTGACTCGCTACCACAAGTCGGGCTGCATCTTCAAACAGAGGGTCTCTGCTACCACTGTCGAAGTCTTTGCTTTCAAGCTCTTTTTCATCCACATATTCAGGCAGCAAAAATGCCTGCGGATAACCACGCTGGTCGCCGATATAATCAGTAATGCTGTCAACTTCGGGTGTATCAACAAAAGCACATTGCAGGCGGGTGATTTCGCCGTTGTAGCTAATAAGCATATCACCCTTACCAATCAATTGCTCTGCACCACCCGAATCTAAAATGGTACGGCTGTCAATTTTGCTCGATACTTTAAAAGCAATCCTCGCCGGGAAGTTTGCCTTGATAGTACCGGTGATAATATTAACCGAAGGACGTTGTGTAGCAATGATAAGGTGAATACCTACCGCACGTGCAAGCTGAGCCAGCCGGGCAATCGGCATTTCAACTTCCTTGCCTGCGGTCATGATCAGGTCGGCGAATTCATCTATAACCAATACGATAAACGGCAGGAACTGGTGGCCTTTCTCAGGATTTAAGCGGCGTGCAATAAACTTATCGTTGTACTCTTTTATATTACGGCATCCGGCTTCTTTTAAAAGGTCGTAGCGGTTATCCATTTCAATGCACAATGCATTGAGCGTATGAACCACTTTTTTGGTATCGGTAATAATGCTGTCCTCTTCGCCCGGCAATCGTGCTAAAAAATGTTTTTCTATTGATTGATAAATACTCAGCTCTACCTTCTTGGGATCAACCAGAACGAATTTAAGTTGCGAAGGGTGCTTCTTATACAGCAGCGATACGAGGATAGCATTTAAGCCAACTGATTTACCCTGGCCTGTAGCCCCGGCCATTAACAGGTGAGGCATGGTAGCAAGGTCAACAATAAAGTTTTCGTTGTCAATCTTTTTACCAATGGCAATGGGCAATGAATATGTATTGTTTTGAAATTTTTCAGAAGCAAGCAAAGTCTTCATGCTCACCACCCTTTTTGTCACATTCGGAACCTCTATACCAATTGTTCCTTTTCCCGGAATGGGTGCGATAATACGGATACCCAACGCTGCAAGACTTAAAGCGATATCGTCTTCCAGATTTTTGATACGGCTGATACGAACACCGGGAGCAGGCACAATTTCATACAAAGTAACTGTCGGGCCAACCGTTGCAGCAATACGCTGGATGGCAATATCATAATTTTTAAGCGTGGCGATGATTTGGTTTTTATTGCTTTCCAATTCGGCAGGATCATGAACGATCTTTTCGCTTCCATGTGTTTCGAGCAAATCCAATGAGGGATATTTATAGTCGCGCAAGTCGAGCAAAGGGTCATAAGGAGAAAGCTTTATCTCCCTTTTAACCTGCACAATTTCTTCTTCATCGTTTACAGGTAGAGGAACTGCTTTAATTTCGAGTTCAAAATCTTCTGCTGGTTCAACCTGCCCCCGTGGTGCATTTTTCAAACCCGCTTCATCCACCTCATCTTTCATGAATGGCTCTGTTTCTTCGTCCTGCTGCACTTCTTTTATTTCAAGCCTGAACCCATCCTCTCCGGTATATTCTTCATCTTCCAGATCTTCCTTTTTGTCATTTGTTTCCTCATCTTTTTCCACTAATCTAAGATCGTGCAGCGGATATTCTGACATTACATCCTCTTCGGGCATCAGGACAACCACTCCCTTACCTTCTTTTTTCAACTTATTATTTGAAACAGCAACGTCCTTTTCAATATACAAACGAGTTCCGTTTTCATAGTCTTCATTGTTTATTTTTACTGCAAGTCTGTCGTTTTCATCAGCAAGCCCGTCTTCGTTCAGTACAGCATTCATTGCAGCGGCAGGCTGAGGCGAAACCACTTTCTTCTCAGGCCAGGTAAAAGCCGGATTAAACCTCCAGACAAAATAGCTAAACCCTGCTACCAGCAGCAGAGAAGCTGTTCCTGTTACGCCAATCCATTTAATCAGCCAATCTGTTATCAGCTCACCAAAAGCGCCGCCATAGCTAAAGTGACTGTTTCTGAAAATAAACGCAAATGCTACGCTTATTACGACCAGCCCTGCAAAAACATATTTTACGTTTCTTTTCAACGAAAAAACTTTTCTGCGAAACAAAAGGTTTACCCCCAGCACAAAAAAGAAACTGCAGAAAAGAAATGATGCAACACCAAAACCTTTGTAGATAAAGGCATGAGCAATATATGCTCCCAAAACACCCAGCAGGTTATTCACATGGACATCATCAACACTAAAAATCTTCACGCCAAACTGATGCACTTTGTCCTGGTCATCCTGCCAGGTAAATGCATAAGATGTAAGCGCTACAAATAAAAAAAGCGATATCAGAAGGCTAATCGTACCGGCAATTTTATATGTGCGCTCGTCTTTCACAATTTCTTTTACAGTCACTTCCTCCTGCTTGTCGGGCGACAGCTTATCGGGGTTTGGAGCAGGAGGCGTTTTCTTCTTAATACGGTTGGACATGAATTAAAGTATACAAGCAAATATAACAGAAAATAGAGGTTTGCCTAATAGAGTGGCGTTCTCTAAACCGTTGATTCCTATTGCAGAAGGTCTAATGTTAATAAAAAGAGAGCCGGCAAAATGTTACTAACATTCGCCCATCTTCAATGACAACTTTACTTTACTTATCGCTTTCATAAAACGCTCACACGTTTCAATTATATGGTACAGCCTTTGAAATTAAAGAAGAAAAGATAACAGTATGAAAAGCTACAGAAGTCTCAATACATTATTTTCAATATTCATTCTTGCTGCAGGCTTTACTACCGTCGTTGCCCAGGAAACAAAAAATGACAAAAAAGAGGAAAAGGCTGATAAAATTCAAAAGCTGATACAATCTAAAAACTATGTTTTTGTTGCCCAATACGCTCTACCTCAAACGGGCCGTACAATAAATCTGACCACTCCTTACGAATTAAAAATTTCAGGTGACACTGTTTTTTCCGACCTTCCTTATTATGGCCGCGCTTATACCACACCTCTTAATCCTTCTGATGGCGGCATTCACTTTACTTCTACCAAATACAGTTACAGCATAAAAAACAGGAAAAAGAGTGGCTGGGACATTGCTATTTTACCCAAAGACAACCAGGATGTGAGACAAATGTACCTGACTGTTTCAGAAAACGGTTATGCTTCACTGCAGGTGGTAAGCAACAGCAGGCAATCGATTGGCTACAACGGGTATATTGCGGATAAGAATGAAGTGAGGTAAGTAAGTTTTATGAGACAAGCTTTTGTTCCCTGATAACTCTTTCGTTGCGACGCTCCGTTCATCTTCAGTGTGTAGATGAATCTTTTTTTACGTTATTATTATTGTGTAAAGAAGGCTTGGCATAAAACCTTAAAAATAAGTCTCACCAAATAAAAGCACAGGAATAAATTGCGTGAAAAGCTCCACAAAGATGCACAGTTGAACGGAGCGTCGCAACCAAAGAAACATTCTTAATCTACTGCTGACTACAAAAAATCCCTCAAAACAACTTTGCCTGCATATCGCCTTCTTCGGCTTTTGACTCCCATTCCATCTCTACCTCTTTGCTGTAGTTTACGAGTTTGTTACCGATCGCTTTCCAACCCATTATTTCAACAAAACCTCCTATCTGTATTTTCTGCGTCGTTACCTGCGACCCTTTATTTGTATGCAATATCAATGTTGGGTCTTCGTCGGTTGTAACAGCTTCCAGCCGGTTTCCTTTGCCTTCTTTAATAAATAAAAATTTTGACTTCAACGATGTCGTTTCAATTTTAAACCGTTTGATATTATACTGTCCTTTCTCCGCATCGAGATAAATGGCAGTTATGGCTTTTTCAGGACTAAATTTTTCTATTAAAGAAATCTTTTCCGGCTCAAACCTTTGTGTCAGTTCGGTATCTGTAATTTCGTAGTTGCCGTCGTCGTATATCACCAGCAGTTTGTCTTCTTCAAAAGTGCCGAGGTATTCGCCTTTCTCCTCGTTGTTAAGACGGCCAAATTTACTGTCAAACCAAAGCTTTCTTCCGGTCAGCGTGCTGCGTCCGGCTTCCTTAAATTTCACTGTTCTAATCTGGTGCTTTGTAACCTGGTTGCCCATGCTACCGCGACCTTTAATGTCCAGCTCCTCAAAATAAAAATCAAATTCTTTTTTCTTCGCAGAGCTGTTTGGACTTAAAATAATTTTTACAACCTCGGCCTCACCGTTGTGGTTTGAAGAGAAATAATGTATGCGGCTCTTTTCTGCACCTTTTGTGATGTCATATTCTTTGTCGCGGTTGATGCCGGTGACATTGAAGCGCTTGGCATAGCTGATACCGCTTCCACCATCCAGATAAATAACATTGTAAGTGGTGCGTTCATCATTTTTTTGAAACACAGCAGCGTGAATAATATCTTTTCCAATAAAGACTTTATCGGCAACACGAACTACTTTCATCTTACCGGCTTTTGTAAAAACAATAATGTCATCCAGTTCACTGCATTCAGCGATCAACTCGTCTTTCTTTAAGCTCAAACCCACAAAACCTTCCGCACGGTTCATGTAAACTTTTGTATTTGCAATGGCAACAGACCTTGCTGTAATCACATCAAACTGCCTGATTTCTGTTTTGCGCTCTTTGTCTTTTCCATATTTTTTCAATAAACCTTCATAGTATTCAACTGCATAATCGGTCAGATGTTCCAGGTGAAATTTGACCTGGTCTATTTCGCCTTCAATATTTTTGATTTGATTATTCAATTCATCAATATCAAGGCGATAAATGCGGCGCACAGGTTTTTCGGTCAGCTTTAAAACATCTTCGCGAGTGATATTGCGGCGCAAATTCTTTATAAAAGGAACAAAAGCTTTCTCAATAGCAGTAAGTACTTTTTCCCAGGTCTCGTGCTTCTTCTCTAACTCTTTGTATATTTTTTCTTCGAAAAATATTTTTTCAAGCGAAGTATAATGCCATTTTTCCTGCAGCTCTACCAGCTTGATTGCAAGCTCTTTTTCCAGCAGGTTCTTTGTATTTTCAGCAGACACTTTCAGCAGTTCCTGAACTGTTACAAAGTGCGGCTTCTGGTCAATAATTACACAGGCATTGGGAGAAATGCTGACCTCACAATCGGTAAATGCATACAGGGCATCAATGGTAATATCAGGTGAAATGCCCGGCGCAAGATCTATAAGTATTTCAACAGAAGCAGCGGTTTGATCGCCGACCTTTTTTACTTTTATCTTTCCCTGCTCGTTTGCCTTCACAATGCTGTCGCAAAGAGTAGAAACTGTAACGCCAAAAGGCACGTCATGAATAACAAGTGTTTTTTTATCAAGCTCCTCAATCTTTGCCCTTACCCGTACTTTGCCGCCGCGTTTGCCTTCGTTGTAGTTAGACACGTCTATCATTCCACCCGTCTCAAAATCAGGATAAATAGTAAATGGCTTCCCCCTCAAACATTTTATGGAAGCTTCAATCAATTCGCAGAAATTGTGAGGCAGAATTTTAGTAGAAAGACCCACCGCAATACCATCGGCGCCCTGGGCTAA
>CAXUMK010000029.1:35300-35938 GCA_964251885.1 uncultured Segetibacter sp.
AGCGGAAACTTCATGGGTAATGTTACCGGCTCATTCTTTCTGCCGTCGTAACTAAGCTGCCAGTTGGTGGTTTTATTGTTAAAGGCCACTTCAAGCGCAAACTTGCTCAATCTCGCTTCGATATATCTTGGCGCTGCGGCCTCATCACCTGTGCTCACATAGCCCCAGTTGCCCTGGGTCTCAATCAGCAGTTTCTTTTGCCCCATGTTTACCAAAGCATCGCCGATTGAGGCATCGCCGTGGGGATGATACTGCATACTTTGCCCAATGATGTTAGCTACCTTATTAAACCGGCCATCATCCATTTCCTTCATGGCGTGCAGGATGCGACGTTGCACCGGCTTCAGGCCATCTTCAACCGCAGGCACCGCTCTTTCAAGTATAACGTAGGAGGCATAATCGAGAAACCAGTTTTTATATTGACCGGTTACGCCGCTTTCGTTGCTGGTTAATTCATTTGATGTTTCTGTGTTCATTTTTATCAATCCGGATAATATTGTAAGAAATCCTGTGCAATATAGAGCATGCACAAAATTGAAAGAAGTTTTTATGGAACCGGCTGCAGTAAGTAAATGAGTCCCCGGTTGCGTCACTCTCTTGTACCTACCGTGTGGACACATCTTTATTTGGTTATTTTA
>CAXUMK010000030.1:0-346 GCA_964251885.1 uncultured Segetibacter sp.
AAAAACAGCAGAGATGAAAACCTGATTATTAAAATACATATCACCCAAAGCAAAATTTTTTTGAGCGGCACCGTGCAGCGCATTCCTTTACATAGGAGTGACACAACCGAAGTTGAATAGAATTCCTGCTGCTCGTTCCACAGAAAAATATAGCGAAATAGAAGTTGGTTACACCTGAATTATAGTTCTTTTTCAAAACTTTTTAGCCTCTGCCTTTAATACCGGCAGATAATTGTACACCTAATTAGCCTGCGCAAAGCACTTATATTTGAGGCGCAATACAGAACTATGTCAGGCGAATACGACAAAATATTAAGGGAAAACTTTAGAGCTCCAAAGACGAATT
>CAXUMK010000030.1:356-35815 GCA_964251885.1 uncultured Segetibacter sp.
CCGGCTACTCATTCCTGATGAAATCGTTAGCATACAACCGCTTGTGCCCAGGCTGCAGCACACGGTTTTGGAGAAAGAAACAGATACTATAGCAGAGGTTTTAACCGAGGATGAGAAGCGGTTTATTGTTCACATTGAATGGCAAAGCAGCAATGACCTGAACATGGCAAGCCGGATGGCAATGTATGATTTACTGCTTTACCAGGCTTATGCAAAAGAGGTAATGGGTGTGGTGCTGTATGTGGGCAACGACAAAATGCGAATGAAGGATACGCTGTCTTTTTTTAATTTTCACTATAGATGCCGCATCATTGATGTGAGGCTGCTTGACCCTGAAACCTTTCTGGATTCAGAAGACCCCGGCGAAATCATTTTTGCCATTCTTGCAGGTAAAGGTGACGCAGCGAAAAAAACAGAAATTGTACGAAAAATATTTTTTAAATTGCAGAAGCTTTTCGAAAACGATGAAGCCACGCTGCAGGTCAAAATCAGGCAACTGGAATTCTTGTCGTTGTTGAGAGGTGAAGACATTCAAAAAATTATAACAGAGGAGGAATCAAAAATGCCGGTTTTTATAGATTATACCAAAGACATACGCTACAAGCAGGGGATAGAAGTAGGAATGGAGAAAGGGAAGGAAGTAGGAATGAAGAAAGGGAAGGAAGTAGGAATAGAGGAAGGGAAGGAAATAGGAATAGAGGAAGGAATGGAAAAGAAAGCCATAGACACTGCCCGCAAAATGTTTGAGAACGGTCTTGACATTTCAATTGTGCAGAATGTTACCGGGCTGGACAGAAGCAGGCTGGAAGAGATAGAAGCAAGCGTACGTAAAGAATAATTTTCCTGCTGAGGTGAAGACCTTCAAAAATTATAACAGAGGAGGAATCAAAAATGCCGGTTTTTATAGATTATACCAAAGACATACGCTACAAGCAGGGGATAGAAGTGGGAATGAAGGAAGGAATGGAAAAGAAAGCCATAGACATTGCCCGCAAGATGTTTGAGAATGGTCTTGACATTTCAATTGTGCAGAATGTAACAGGTCTGGACAGAAGCAGGCTGGAAGAGATAGAAGCAAGCGTATCTAAAGATTGATTTCTCAAATTTCCAAAGTGGGCTTAAAATAAAATCAAACCAAATCCCGGCACGCCCTATACACATCCTTCCATTCCTCCCTCGGCTTCAACACCGTTTCCAAATACTCCTGCCAGACAACCTTATCCTGAACCGGGTCTTTAACTACTGCACCAACAATTCCTGCAGCTAAATCAGCCGCTTTCAATTCACCATCGCCAAAGTAAGCAGCCATTGCCAAACCATTGTTTACAACAGATATTGCTTCGGCAGTGCTTAATGTTCCGGATGGTGATTTTATTTTTGATTTCCCGTCAAGTGTTACGCCATTACGCAGTTCTCTAAAGATGGTTACTATTCTTCTTATTTCCTGCAATGCCGGTTTCTCCACAGGCAGTTCCATTATTTTTTCAAAACTTTCCACACGACGTTTTACAATATCAATCTCTTCTTCAATTGTATCAGGAACAGGAAGGATAACTGTATTAAAACGCCGCTTCATTGCGCTTGACAATTCGTTTACACCTTTGTCGCGGTTGTTAGCCGTGGCAATGATATTAAAGCCCCTGATCGCCTGCACTTCTGTATTCAGTTCCGGTATAGGCAACGACTTTTCTGATAATATGGTAATCAATGCATCCTGCACATCTGCACCAATTCTTGTAAGCTCTTCTATTCGTACAATTTTACCGAGTTTCATTGCGCGCATTACCGGTGTTTCCACTATTGCATTTGCAGTTGGACCTTCAGCCAGTAATCTTGCATAGTTCCATCCGTATCTGATCGCTTCTTCGCTTGTACCGGCTGTTCCCTGCACAATCATTGTCGAGTCGCCACTAATGGCAGCAGCGAGGTGTTCGCTTACCCAACTCTTTGCGGTTCCGGGAAGTCCGTATAACAACAAGGCTCTGTCTGTGGTTAATGTAGCTACTGCTATTTCCATCAGTCGCCTGTTGCCTATGTATTTTGGTGAAACCTCAAACCCGTTTTTAAGTTTTCCGCCAATCAAATAAGTAACCGCTCCCTGCGGAGTAAGTTTCCAATTGGCTGGTCGCCTGCCCTCTTCCTGTTTCGATATTTCTTCCAGTTCCTCTGCAAATAGTTGCTCTGCGTGTTGGCGTAATAATGTTGACATTGATTAATCTTTTATGACTGAAATGCTTTTTTGGTTTGTGCTTTTAAGGTTAACAGTTGCGTAATACTTTCACTCGTTTTGTTCCACATACTTTTCAAATATTCTTCCTGCGGAGCAAACGTGTCGAGTTCAGAAATGATTGAATCCGGAATGGACAAAATATGCTGATTATAAAATGAACGATTATAACTGTATTGATTCTTAACCGTGAATTTAAAAATTTCTCTTGTCAGGTTAATGCTCCATTCATGTTGAAAATATTTCACGTTGTCTATTACTACATGCGCATTTTCTGCTTTGCTCAAAAACTGCAAAGCATATTTTTCCATTTCACTTGTGGGTAATAATTCAAAAGCCTGCTGGTAAAACTGATTTTCTGAAGCTGTTATCACTGCTCTTAACCAATCAACCTCTTTAAAAGTAACAGCCGCTAATCCAAATGCAGAAATGAATTGTTTGCCGTTTTTTGATTTTACAAACAGGTCAATGATCGCCTGTTTAGCCAAAGCAAAATGTTGCTCAAAAAATGCAGGTGGTACAGCAGAAATTAATTGAAACAGAATAAAATCATTGTCACTCACATTTTTTTGACTGGTAATTTTCTCAATACCCGATTTAAAAATGCTTTCATCAATATTGCTTTTCAATTCAATCTCTAAAACCGTTTTCGAGCCAAAACCTAAAAGACCTCTTTCCTTTTTTATATAAATGGATTGCTTTACAATTTCCCAATAGCTTTGAACGATTGATGAAGCCGGGCAAAGCTTTAATAGTTTCAACGCTTCATCTTTTACCTTTTGGCTTTTTTCATTTAGTAATTGTTCAAGCCACGGCACATCTTCATCGCTTATGTTTACAGCCAATGATTTCAACAATTCAGCTTTGGTATTTGCATTTTCTGCCGCCCAAACCTGTTGAAGCAACTCTCTTGCCTGTGCCGGTTCGGTTGCTCTCAGTGTTCTTACATACTCTTTACGTTGGTCTGATGTTCCTGTTTGCCAAAGCTCTTCATCAGAAACTTTTGGTTCACCTTTCCAGGCTTCATTAAACTGTATTAGCCACTCACCCCGTTTGCCTGTAACTGCAGACAATAAACTTTTTAGCGTTTTATACTTTATTCCCAGGTCTAATAGTACAGGAACCCATTCCGGTTTTACTATCTGGTTGTTTTTAAAACATAACTCCAGCCACAATTTCAATAGAGGAAAACTTTCAGCAGCAATAATATCACTTAAAAGTTGATGAGCTAAAACACTGCTGTAAGCGCTAACTTCCGCTTCCGCTTTCGATACATCAAGCCTTTTATTAATCGGCTGCATGCCGCACTTTCTATAATTAAAAGCAACCGAAGCAATATTCAAAAACTGAACTTCTTTGTCAGTTGATAACTGATTAATAAGCTCAATTGTTTCAGCAAAGTCTTCTGAAAAATCTTCTTTTTTCAATTGCCTTTTATCAGTTCCCAATAACGCTGTATGAACTATATTATCCCAAAACTCCATTTACAAACTTTTATAGTAAATATTTAAAATGACGTTGGCAATTGCTTATCCGTCTTTTCTTCTTTTGGGGACGAACATTTGTCCTCTTTTCGACATCGTTGTGTCACTCCCTTGTACGGCAAACCTTGTCTTTATTCAGCTTTTCTCACATTTTTTCTTTCCACCGGTCTACCGGCGGCTATTCAAATTAAAGCCCTTCATGCTTAAGTATTGACATTGCTTTAGTGTATAATTAGTACTTTTTATTCTGCTGAATAAAATTATAAAAGTACAAGAGTGATCCTTTTCTTTCCTTCCACTGGAAGAAAAGAAAACGACAAATCCATGATTGCAACGATGTTAAATAGAATTCCTAAAGCCGGGCTCAAAAAGAAACATTGCATTATTATCTGCCAACCAAAATTGCTCAATTCCCCCTGCCTTCTTACTTCTCCCTGCTGCCTATTCCGCTACAAACTTTTATATGTTTCGTTATCCCAAACGCCCAAAGGCTCGTACAAATTCTCTTTACCAATAATTGCAGCATCAACAGGATTGCCGCCGCTAATTGCCAGCAGCTTCCAGATATTTTTAAAGCCCTGGTTTATCTGCATCAAATCATTGTTCTCATCCACCAGCCACCATTGGTTTTGGTAAAGAACAGGAGTTACGTGTTTAATAATGTATGGTCGCTGAAAATTAAAAGGTATCGCAACATGTATCCTTGTCTCATTTTCAACAATCTCTTTCCAATGTGCATATATTTTTTTAGGTGAAGCTGCATTAGTTGAAATTTGTCTTTTAATGATTGCCCGCATAGGAGAAACAGAAGGATAGTAAACCAGTTCAGCCTGCACATACATTCCCGGAGTAAGTGATATTTCACTGCCCTGTCCTCTGAACAAAAACTGGAGCATTAATGCATATTGCCCGGTTTCAACGCCGTGTAGCCAATAGCGTTCTACAGTCAGGTTATCATCTTCTGATGATTGTTTTGCCAAAACCAACCAGGTATCAACTATGCCTTGTTTTTCTTTTAGCTCATCCTGGTTTTGTGTAAAACCAATCCAGGTTCTTACATCCTGTTGTAACGTTGCAGAAAGAGTATCCCTGTTTTTATAAGCATTGGTGACAAGGTAAATATTCAAAAGCTGGTCAATAAAATCAGTCTGCCAGTTATCTTTAAAAAAGCCGACCTGTCCAAGTCCGCGAACCATGCCAGCTAACCCGGGAGCCTGTGCATCTACCATTCGTTTTGCCATTTGCTCCCAAAAAGCAAAACCTTTTTCCGGCAGGTTGATGATGCCGTTTCGAACAATATCTTTTATCCAAAGCAACAGCTCTTCAATACCGTCGGCTACTTTCTTTTCACGGTTTTCCAGTCGCTTTGCCTGTGCAGCTTCATCAGCCGGTTTGTCAACCTTTTCTGCTTTCTTTTCTTCTTTTTCTGCTCTTTTGCTTATCCAATCATTCACCCATGCAGGCATTTCAGCAATCGTAAAAAGATTTGGTTGCCGTACATGTAAAAGGAGTAACCCCAAACCATGCTTACAGGGAAACTTACGGCTGGGGCACGAGCATTTAAAAGCAATATTGTTGATATCAACCTGAGTCTGGTAGGGCTTACTGCCGCTGCCCCGCGCTTCGCCCCAAAGTGCAACTTCATTTATTCCTTTGCTTACCCACTTATTTGGATTGGCTAAATCTTTTCCTGATTTCTTAGAAGGTTCATCAGGAGCAAGGGCAAGTATCTGGTCTTCGGTGAGGTTCAAGATTATCCGTTATTATTTCAGGTCGTCAATTTATAGCAAAAATGAATACGGTTGCAAAAGATAATGGCAGGATGCTATTTTGCTGCTTGTATTCCTCGTAACTCTTATACCACGTATCCTTTTTCTTTATAAAACCTTCTTTCCCAAGAATGGAGTAAATAAAATTAAGCAAGAGTTTTCCGGTTGCTATCATCTAAATTGAGAAAGTATTACATGGGGGAAATGGCGCACAAACGAAAAGTATTGCTGACGATGAGGGAGTTGAACGCATTCAATGGGATAAAATGCGCTTTGAAATAAAATAAGCAATAATAGCAGATGTGGGAGTAGCATGATTGGCAATCTTAAATGCAGTGAGAATACAAAGACTGAAAGTATAGATTATGTTACCGGGCGGAAGTACTGCTATTTTACATCGTTGCGTCGCACACTTGTACTTTTCAAACTAAACTAAACTCAGCACAGAAACGCAGTTGGTCTTAGTATATTTGCATTACAATACGTTTTAAATTTACAAAACGATGTACGAACTATTCTTCCAAAAATTTAGTGAAAAAGCCCCCCTAACACCGACTGAACAAGACTTCATAAAACAATACCTCACCCCTAAAAAGTTACGTAAAAAGCAATACTTGCTTCAGGAAGGAGACGTTTGCAAAACGCTTTGCGTTGTAGAAAAAGGTGCATTAAAAGCCTATGTATTGGACGAAGCAGGTCAGGAACACATTACAGCATTTGCATTAGAAGGATGGACCATGGGAGACCTCTCCAGCTTTATCAAACAGGAGCCTGCTACCCTTAATATAGATGCTCTTGAAGATTGTGAATTAGTGCTAATAAGCAAACCTGCACATGATGAGCTGCTACAAAAAATACCAACATACGAGACCTATTTCCGTAAGCTAATGACTGATGCTTATATGGCACTTCAGAAACGTACAACCAACATGATTACTTTGCCTTTAGAAGAACGATATAAGGCACTTACAGAAATATATTCCGAACTCGTACAACGGGTACCCCAACACATGATTGCTTCCTATATGGGTCTTTCAAAAGAAACCTTAAGCCGGGTAAGAGGCAGGATAGGAAACAAAAAATAAAATTCTTCACAAAAGCATTGACAAATGTCAACGCTTCCTGTTGCTTATAATCATCGCTATTTCTTGCCTGTAAGCGTTGGAACATGGCCTGCTGTTGAGGTAGTTTTGTGTTATTAAAAAAAATAAAAATAAGCAGAAACCCAACAATAGCGGTTATCGGCTCAATAAGTAATATGGGTTCGGCATCGGCTTCGAAATTTTACAAGTAATTAAAAGAAGTAGCAGAGGAACAAATAACATGTTCTCTGCTACTTCTTACCCAAATTAAAAAGAAAAATAAAGGCTATAATATTATCACTGTTTACATTTTTGTTTTTGCAATCCTACAACCAGAAACAAACTTCGAAGCAATTAAGAGCATTTATGCAGTTGGCTCCATCGCCGGATAATGCAATACAATATGGCAATAATGCAAAGCCCGCATTAATAGACCCGGCAATAAATTAATCAAACAAGTTTTTAAAAATAAATAAATATTATGAATAACGAAATCGAAAAAGCAATCATTACCGGTGCAGGTAGTGGTATTGGACGTGTACTTACGGAGAAACTGCTCAACGAAGGCATTCACGTAATCGGCGTGGTGCGCTCTGGTAAAATTGAGAACTTCATTCATCCTAATCTTACGATAGTACAGGGCGATATTAGTGATGAGCAAAGTATTAGCAATGCAGTTGAGCAAATTGGTATAATTTCAGGCGAAATAGATTACCTGATTAATAATGCCGGTGTTGGTCCAGATTTAGGCGACGATATACCAACTGCCGAGCATCTTAAAAGCTCCTTTAATGTAAACACAATCGGAACGGTACTATTTACTGAAGGAGTTTTACCCTATCTTAAAAATGGCGGGCATATTGTATTTCTTTCTACCGCTATGGCGCTTATCCGCAACTTAGATGTTTCCGGTCCGGCATATAGAATGTCAAAAGCCGCTATCAACGTTTACGCTGTAATACTTTCTCAAAGATTAGCTGATAAAAATATTAAGGTAACTCCTTTGCATCCGGGATGGGTACAAACAAAAATGGGCGGCGACAGTGCTCCTGTAACGGTAGAGCAATCAGTAAACGGTATCTACAAAGCACTAACAGAAAATACAGAGACTGGTAAGTTTTGGAACGTACCGGAAGGTGGACTACAAGATTATTAATATAGTTGTTCATTCTAAATTGTCGCTTTTTTTGGGGACCAGCATTAGTCTTTGCATGAGGCTCCGGTTGTGTCACTCACTTGTACAGCATCTTTTCATGGCGGCTTTTCTCATGCAATTTTTAATATAAATTGTCTAACCATTACTACAATTCGAAATGCACCCATTTTTACTATGAAAGCAGCAGTTCTATACACACCAGGCGGTCCCGAAAATTTCAAAATTGAAACCCGACCAATACCTGAACCAACCATCGGTCAGGTATTGGTTAAGGTTAAGGCATTTGGATTAAACAGGTCAGAATTAATGACAAGAAAAGGGTACTCACCAAACGTTATATTTCCTCGTATACTTGGTATTGAATGTGTAGGTGAAGTTGTTACCGACCCATCAGGTGAATATCAACAGGGTCAAAAAATAGCTGCTGTTATGGGAGAAATGGGAAGAGCATACGATGGCAGTTATGCTGAATATACAGTGCTGCCAAAAGAAATTATAACTCCCTTTGAAAGCAAATTAGCCTGGAATGTATTAGGTGCTATACCCGAAATGTTTCATACTGTTGATGGTTCATTAAGCCTTGCTTTACAGGTCAAAAAATCAGAAACGATATTAATAAGAGGTGCTACTTCCTCAATAGGTATGCTTGCAATACAGGTTGCGAAACGAAGTGGATTAACAGTATTGGCTACAACAAGAAAGCAGGAAAAGAAAACAGTTCTTTTAGAAGTAGGTGCAGACTATGTTCTTATTGATAACGGTAGCTTATCTGCCGATGTAAGGCAACTTTTTCCTGAAGGAGTAAATAATGTTCTTGAATTAATTGGTACAACTACGTTAAAAGATAGTCTACAATGTGCATCACAGGGAGGTACAGTATGTATGTCAGGAATGCTTTCCGAGCAATGGTCAATAAAAGACTTTTCACCAATGGAGTATATCCCTGCAACAGTTCATCTAACCATTTATGACAGTGGGCAAACAACATTAGACAAGGCAAACCTGCAAGCGTTTATAAATGATGTGGAGGACGGTCACATCAAACTACACATCAGTCAAACATTTCCCCTTTCTGAAATCGCAGAAGCGCATAAATTGATGGAAAGTAATACAGCAAGCGGAAAGATTGTTGTTGTAACAGAACCTTGATAAAAAACAATCATTTACCACTGTGCAACAATGTAACAAACATTGTTTTGTCTTTAACTACCTCTATAGTTTACCTTTGCTGATCATGAAAAAGTGGCTTACATTTCTATTGTTGCTCATCGTTCTTATAAGCACGTTCTTTCCGTGTTGCCTTGTAGATAAATGCAATGATGATGAAGCAGCTACTGCACAGAGTGAAAACAAACCAAAGCAAGACGGCAATTGTTCGCCTTTCTTTGCCTGTGCTACCTGCCCCGGCTTTGCTGAAATGGTTAAATCCGTGCAAATATCTCAACCCAGGGTTGAGAACCAGGTTCATGACGAAACAATTTTAATATTCAATCTTTCCACTTACGCTTCTTCTTTTTGGCAACCGCCCCGGTCATGCTAATTCCACTTTATTGATAGTCCGAAACGGGCTATGTACCTATTTGTTCATTAAAGAAAATTAGTTAAGAAGTCATGCGACTATTTATAATATTATTACTATCAGGCATTGGCATTTATAGCCAGGCACAACAAATACTGCATCTAAAAGTTACAGGAGGAGAAAACAAAACTCAAATAGCAGCAAGCATTTTAATCAAAGGCACAACGCAAGGTTATTCGACCGACACTTCGGGCATAGCATCAGTTTCGTTTGCAGCCAATGGCAGTTATACCTTAATCACTTCTGCGGTAGGGTTTGAAGAAAAATCAACTAAAATCACCATACCTCACAAATCCGATACTTTAGAAATTGAGCTTGAAAGTGCAGAGGAAGAATTAGAGGAAGTAATAGTTCAATCAACAAGAACAAGCAGAACTATTGCTAACGTACCTACAAGAGTTGAAACCATAGAACTTGAAGAGATTGACGAAAAAAGCAATATGCGGCCTGCAAATGTTGCAATGATATTGCATGAAAGCACAGGCATACAGGTGCAGCAAACTTCCGCTACATCAGGCAATGCAAGCATAAGAATACAAGGATTGGATGGCAGGTATACACAGCTATTAAAAGATGGCTTTCCAAACTTTGGTAACTTCTCCAGTGGTTTAAGTGTATTGGAGATACCACCTTTAGATTTAAGACAGGTTGAGATAATCAAAGGACCGGCTTCGCCGCTCTTTGGTGGTGGAGCAATAGCAGGTGTAGTAAACTTCATTTCACGTACACCAAAAACGAAACCGGGGTACAATTTTATCCTTAATCACTCCAACATCGGTCAAACCAATATAGGAGGTTTTGCCTCTGGAAGAGGAAAGAAGATCGGATATACAATGCTTGCTCTTTACAACAAGTCAAACCCTTACGATGTAGACAAGGATGACTTTACTGAAGTACCGAAATCAAGCGAGTACACGCTACACCCTAAACTCTTTATCTACCCTAATGAAACCACGACAATAACGATTGGTAACAGCCTAACACAAGGCAATAGAACAGGTGGAGATATAAATAAAGCTGGTGCTACACACCAGTACTTTGAGAAAAACAAGACTTTAAGAAACATCAGCACTTTTGCATTTGACAAGAAGATAGGCGACAGAGATAGATTTGTAGCTAAGCAGAGTTTCAGCTTTTTTGACAGAACAATAAACATTCCTTCATACACCTTTGCAGGACTTGACTACAACGCTTATACAGATGTTTCTTATGTTACCAATGCAAATAAACATGCATTGGTTTTAGGAGGAAATTTTATCTACAACAGGTTCAGAGAAAAAAATAAAAGCAGCAGCAATAGAAGCAGTACTTCAAGAACGGGTGGCTTGTATAGTCAATACACCTGGGATGCAACAGACAATGTAAAATTAGAAAGCGGCTTACGGGTAGATGTTGCCAATTACCAAAATCCGGGTTATACCAATACTGAAGTATTTGTTTTACCAAGAGTATCATTACTTGTAAAGTATGGTCCTAAATGGTCATCAAGGATAGGTGCAGGAATGGGTTATAAAATGCCTACAATATTTACAGAAGAAACAGAAACAATACAGTATCAAAATGTAGCACAACTAAACAATGTGAAATCAGAAAAAAGTTATGGAGGAACAGCAGATGTAAATTATAGAACGAACATTGCTGAAGACCTTACTTTCTCATTAAACCACATGTTTTTTTATACCACTATTAATAAACCCCTGGTATTAGAAACAAATGCCTTAGGCATTTACAGTTTTGTGAACGCAGCAAATCCGGTACACAGTGCAGGTTTTGAAACAAACGCAAAATTCATTTACAAAGACAACTTTAAGTTGTTTTTAGGCTACACATTTACCGCTACAAAAGCAAAGTATTTAACAGGCAACCAATTTCTACCATTAGTACCAAAGAACAAATTGAACAGTGCTTTGATTTACGAAAAGGAAGGAGTGATTAAGTTAGGATTAGAAGGCTACTTCACAGGAAGGCAATATTTAAGCAATGGAACACATACACCAACCTATTCAGAGTTTGGTTTTATGGCAGAGAAGATATTTAAAAATTTTTCTCTGTACGTCAACTTTGAAAACTTTACAGATACAAGACAGAGCAACTATAAGAACGTTGTAAACGGCTCACACCTTAATCCAACCTTCGACGAGATTTGGACACACACCGAGGGGTTTGTAGTTAATGGAGGAATAAAGGTGAGGTTATAAGGTAGTAAGTTAATAGGTGCTGTGATTTTTTTAATACCAGCATTGGTACGGGCGGCATCATCGTTGCGTCGCAATCACTTCATCGGCAAACCAGTGGGTAGCTTTAGTCTGCAGGGTTAGAAGCAGTTAGGTTTGTAGTGAGTCTCTTGCCGGTTTTTTTTGCTGAATTTAAAAACATAAAGTACAAGTGAGTGACACAACGATGTTGAATAAAGTACCATTGCCGGTAACCAAAATAAAAACTCTTTTTAACAAAAGAAAAAAGAAGGTTATACGGTGCAGTTAACAGCTTTTAGCAAAATGTTTACCCTATGTTTATCCCGAAATGAAAAATGCCTCGTAAATTATTTTTACAAGGCATTTGTTTTATTACCTGCGGACCGGACGGGACTCGAACCCGCGACCTCCGCCGTGACAGGGCGGCATTCTAACCAACTGAACTACCGATCCAAAACTACTCCTATTTACTTTAATCAATCTCGCCTTAGGTGAGATGACAGGGGAATTCTAACCAATTGAACTACCAGCTCCACCTCTCGCCGAAGGCAAGATAACCCCAAAACTCAACTTTTATTTACCTACCACATTTACAGTTTGTTTTATTAACCACTCTAAATATGCTTTGTTACATCTCTTCAACCTTTTTTCCTGTATTAATGCTTCCTTTTTAGTCTTAAATTTTTGAACAAAAATCAACTTCCAGGGTTTTTTAGTACTAGTAAATTGACTTTCACCATTATTATGCTGATATAACCTTTTTAAATAATCTTCAGTTACACCTTTATAGTAAGTTCAGTCAACAAGACTTTCAATAATATAAACATAATACATTTAAAGAACTTTAGACCGTTGAACCCGTCTCGCCTAAGGCGTGATGACAGGGCGGCATTCTAACCAACTGAACTACCGATCCAAAATATTAAGAGCTAAATCACTCCTTTTAAAGCTACTTTTACTTCGTTTTTTCAGGATGGCAAAGATAAGGGGAAATAGATTTTGCAAACAAAACTTTCCTGAAAAAGTTTCTACGCTTAATTTTACCCTAACAACTACAGCAATATGCCAGAATACCCTAACAGACAATTCCTCAATTTCGAGCAGCCGATTAAAGATTTATACGAACAGATTGAGCAGACAAAAAAACTTGCCGACAAAAATTCCAGGGTTGATTATACCCAAACCATCATCCAGCTTCAGACTTCAATAGTAGAAAAAAGAAAAGACATAACAGAACACCTCACTCCCTGGCAGCGGGTGCAGTTGAGCCGTCATCCCGACAGGCCTTATACCTTAAAGTACATAGATAAAATGTGTACCAATTTTATTGAGCTTCATGGCGACCGCAATGTAAAAGATGATAAGGCGATGATAGGCGGTTTTGCACAGTTAGATGGTGAAACTATAATGCTGATAGGTCAGCAAAAAGGAACCAATACTAAAATGAGGCAGATGCGCAATTTTGGTATGGCTAATCCTGAGGGTTACCGTAAAGCTCTGCGTTTGATGAAGCTCGCCGAAAAATTCAATAAACCTATTGTTACTTTAATTGATACTCCCGGTGCTTACCCCGGGATGGAAGCAGAAGAAAGAGGACAGGGCGAAGCCATCGCACGAAATATTTATGAAATGATACGTCTTAAAGTTCCGGTGATTTGCGTAATTATTGGTGAAGGTGCCAGTGGCGGAGCACTGGGAATTGGCGTGGGCGATAAAGTATTTATGCTCGAAAATTCTTGGTATACCGTTATTTCGCCCGAAAATTGCAGTTCCATTTTATGGCGTAGCTGGGATATGAAAGAAACCGCCGCAGAGCAGTTAAAGTTAACATCCGATAACATGTACAGCTTTGGCCTTGTAGATGGTATTATACCAGAGCCGACCGGCGGTGCACATTGGGATTATACCGAAGCAGCAGCGATTTTAAAAAGTCATTTATTGCCGGTACTAAAGGAGTTAAAGCAAATTGATCCTGACGAGAGGGTAAAGCAAAGAATTGAAAAGTTTGGAAAAATGGGTTTCTGGGAAGAATTGCCTGAATAAATAAAATAATAAAAATGTCGTTGAGAGATACCTTAAGAGGAACAGGCGTTGCATTGGCAACTCCGTTTAATGATAAGCAGGAAGTAGATTTTGAGGCTTACGGAAAGCTGATAGATTTTGTATTACATGGAGGTGTAGAATACCTGGTGGTTTTAGGAACTACAGGCGAAACACCTACGCTCGAACAGTCTGAAAAAATAGATATTATCAACTACACGTATGAAAAGGTGGGCACAACGGTTCCGGTCGTGGTGGGTATTGGCGGAAACAATACAAAACACGTTTTAAGAGATATAGAAACCTATCCTCTCAAAGATGCTGCGGCTATTTTAAGCAGCAGTCCTAATTACAATAAACCTTCGCAGGAGGGATTATTTGCTCACTATAAATTACTTGGCGAAGCTGCCTCAAAGCCTGTTATTTTATACAACGTTCCAGGTCGCACGGCAAGCAATATTGCCGCCGAAACTACCATCCGCCTTGCAAATGAATGTCCCAACATTTCTGGCATTAAAGAAGCGAGTGGAAACATGGTTCAATGCATGCACATTCTAAAAAATCGCCCCAAAGAATTTTTAGTGACCAGCGGCGACGATCACCTTGCGCTTCCTCTGATAGCTGCCGGAATGGATGGCGTAATAAGCGTTGCTGCCAACTGTTTTCCAAAAGACTTTTCCGAGATGATCAGGCAAAGCCTTCAAAACAATTTCAATACTGCCAAAGGTCTTCTATACAAAATGCTCGAAGGGTTTGATTTGCTGTTCGCAGAAAACAATCCCGCAGGTGTAAAAGCCGTGCTGGCCGAACTTGGAATTATAGAAAATCATCTGCGCCTTCCATTGGTTCCCTTAAGCGAACCATATCATAAAAAGGTGAAGGAATATTTGCAAGGTTTAAATGGCTTTACAACAGCTTAAAAGTTGTGTTGTGTTAAGTTAATTTTGATACAAGCATTGGTTCTTACAGCATCATCGTTGCGACGCTCCTTTCATCTGCATAGCCATGAGCGGCTTCAGTCTGTGTTGCTAAATTGCTTTCTCAGTTTAATGGCTGGTAACGAGCTACAATCTACTGCGATATCTAAGAAATTCTATTTCACGTTTAACTGCTCTGATAAATGTTTTGCATCTAATTTATACGGAGAGTCTAAGGCTGCAATACTTTTTGCAATCTTTGCTGCCATTGATAAATCACCTTCCTTAAGCCATGCCAGGCAAGAATACCACTTCGCAGTAAAATACAGATTATCTGCTTTAGAAGCTGAATGAACTACAGAATCAAATTGTTGAATTGCCCTTTTCGAATGATTATTTTCAAGGTAAACAAGCCCTTTATATAAATTTAGATAAAGCTGCAGTGTTTTACTTTTTTCGCTCACTCCCATTACCTCGTAGTCGGTTTTAGTAGCTGCAAGCACCTTTGCACTTTGTCCTTTTTGATAGGCCTCATAATACTCACTTAGTTCTACAGGATCCTTTTCCCCCGCGGAATATCGTTTATAAAACCTCTTAAATACTTTATCGGTTGTATCCTTTCGTGCAGGAAGCGAAGATTCGTCATGCGAAGGGGTAATATGAGCAAGAGTATCTTTTAAAATTTTATGAGTACCGGAAATCGTTGAAATTTCTTTGGATGTGTTTTTTAAAAACAAAAAAGCGATAGCTGCAGAAATCACTATCAATGCAGAGGCGGCAATATTTTCATACTTTACAAACCATCTTATTATAGAATTTTTTTTCGTTTTTTCTCCCTCAGCTGTAGCGGTTTCTTCAGGCATAGAGTCTGATATTACTGCTTCATCATCCTCGGGCTCAAGTAAAGACCTCACTAATAATTCATCTTCATATTGCTCTCTTAAAACAGCATCAATACCAAGTTGCTGCATAAAAGCTTCCTCTTCAGAAGCATTCATTCTTCCGGCAATATACATTGCTATCTTTTCCTCATTTTCGTCAATATTTGCCATATTCTTAGTAAGACTGCTTTTTAGCTTTTTTCCAAAGCTCCAAAAAACGTTTTTTGCATCTGAACAAATTCTGTTTGCACGACTCCTCCTTGATCAATTTTCTTTTAGCTATTTCATCATAGCTTACCCCTTCTATATATCTCCATTGCATCAGCTCACTGCATTCAGTACCTAACAGAAGTAAAACCTGCCGAGCCCTGATTTTGTCTAACTGATTGTCTTCTGCAAGGTTCTCACTCTCTTTAGGCTGTCTGTTTATATATTCGTTCTTACCGTATTCTTCCTTCATTTGTTTTTGAAACTCTTTTCTGTATTTTCTTTGAAATATCCGGTATAATAATCCTGTATATTCAACTTTTTTAAAAACGATTTTTCCCGCTTTTCCATCTTCATTCAATTCTACCCATGCATATAAGAATGCATTTTCTGCGATTTCCCTTAAACGCCACTGAGCAATCTTCGCGTTAGCATAGATTACTCTCCTAAACCAGTTTTCCTTATGAATGTTTGTAACGCATATAAACATTTCATTTAAAATAGCTGTATCATCATTTCTCCACGCCTGCAGCAGCGTGTTACTTAAAAAATAAAAGCTGCAGTCTCTTTCCATAAAATAGCCTTTGTTTTTGAGGTTAACTGATAAATCCGGAGTGATTATTAGTTACCACTTCAAAGTTAAAAGGATATTTATCTTTTTAAAAGAAGATCGTCATTTATACTTAGTTCAATAAACGATAGAAAAATCTACAGCGCTATTTCATTTTAACTTGTATTTTATATAATTTAAGAGGCAGAAACAGGCTAAAACTATATGAAATGAGAAAGCAATTGCAAATATTTTCTTTAACAGCTTCACTTTTATTTTTTTTTTCTTTTCATGCTATCAGCCAAATGAATTCTGCAAAAACTCCATCCGACACGTTTTTATTGATCAATAAGAAATGTTATGCTCTTCTTGATCAAAGCAAATGGGATTCTGCGCTTGTGTATGCAAAAAGATTGAAAATTCGATCCGATATGGAATTTGGAGAAGTGAGTGCACATAGCGCTTACAGTTTTTATCTTTTAGCAGAAATTTACCGTGTGAAAGAAGATTACCGCAATGCCTACAATTTTTTCAAAAGCAGTGTTGAGCTATTTATACAAATTAAGCCCACAAATTTGTATGACTCGAGCATGTATTCACTTGCAGTAGCCAGAGTAGGTTTTATGTTAGGTAAACTTGGAGCAAACGATGAAGCACTTAACTATTATTTTAAGGCTATAGAATTGAATAAAAGGCTTCACCTGGCGGGGGAAAATGTTCAGTTATATATTCCTGTTGCAGAATTGCTGGTTTCGAAGGGAGAATATTCCAGGGCAGACTCGATGTATATGACAATGAAGGAAACCCTTGACACTTTACCAAAAAGTGACTTTGCTGATTATCTGCGGGCAGCTATTTATGGAAATATGGGAATAATCTACAGTGAAACTGGTAACCTGAAAAAAGCGATTGAGTACACTCGTAAAGCTTTAGAGTTGGAGAAAATAGCCGGAGCAGAAGGATATCGCGACAATGATTACATGGAGGTACTCCTCAATCTGGCACAAGTCTATGCGCTCGATAACCAAGTAGACAGCGCGTGGAAAAAGTGCAAAGAGGCAGAAGACAGCTTGCCTGCTAAAAGTGGTATTCTATATTCAAAACTGCTAGAGACAAAAGCTTGCATAAACCAGCAGCAGAATAATTTGCTCGTGGCTATAGACTTATACCTGAAATATCAAAAAAGCCTAGAGTCTTTGCCTGCAAAACCAGATGAGTACGATGAAGCTATGGTAAATCTTGGCATTTTATATACAGATACAAAACAGCATAACAACGCAGACTCCCTTTTCAGAAAGCAGATTGCACATCTTCGCTCATCAGGACTTGAATATTCTTTTGCAATGCAGCAATCAGTCGCTGGTTTATGTACGAATTTAATTCTAAGGAAAAAATATACTGAGGCGGCTGACAGTTTAATTATGCTTGCTAATTCAACTTTTATTGCGATTCAAAAGAACTTATGGGGAATGTCTGAAGTGGATAAATTAAAATATGAAAACGCTTTGGATCAAGTTTTTGATCTGCTCTACATTTGCATGCAGAATAATGAAACAACTAAAAAAGACGTTGTAAAACAGGCATATCATTTAGAATTGCAACATAAAGGCGTGGTTCTCGTAACTCAAAAAGCCATATTAGAAAAGGCGCGAACGTCTGCTGACACAACTCTCCAAACTTTGTATCGGTCATGGATTTTCAACAAGCAAATTCTTTCAAAGCAATACTCGCTTCCTTTCGATCAAAGATTTTTTAGAGTTGACAGCCTTGAAGAGATAAATGAAACTCTTGAGAAAAAAGTTTCTGCGGCAAGTAGATTGACAAACGCCGGAGACGACAAGCCAGCGACTGTAAATGTTGCAGTAAAAAAGAAAAGAGTGTTTGCGGATATTCAATTTGTACGCTTTAGCTACAACTCATTAAATAAATCTGCTGACAGCTCTTTTTATGCTGCTTTTGTTACTACTTCAAGAGATACAGTTCCTGTATTTGTTAAGCTTTGTAATGAAAAGCAACTCTTACAATTGATGAAAGATAAACACGGAACTTTTATTGATGATGACCAACTGACCCAAAAAATATATGATAGTTCAAGCCAGAGCAGTAAAGCCCTTTACCGCCTTATATGGAAACCGGTAGAGCGATATTTGAAAGGGGAAAAGAACATCAATTATTCAACTTCAGGCATTTTAAACAATATTGCTCTTAATGCTATATATGACGGAAAGGATTTCCTTATCAATCGCTTTACGCTTCGCCACTACTTCAGTTTAAAAGAGGTGTCTGACCAGGAAGAAGTCTTCAGAAGACCTAAGGCAGTGAGCATTTGGGGCAATATGAATTATGATGAAGCGGATTTTCCAAACATTCCGTCAGACATCTATTCCAAAAAATCTGACAGCACCTTTTCAATCGTGTCAGCAGGCATCAGACCGGCTGCTGCAAAAAAAATTTCTAAGGAACCTTTACAGCCTTTTAGTACAAATGAACCTTTGCAATTAAGAAAAATCTTTAGTGGCAAAAATATTAAGATCAACAGCTACGAAAACAGCATTGCAACCGAAGATAAATTTAAACAGCAAACCTTTAACACAGAAGGAGTGGTGCATATATCAACTCATGGCTTCTACACACCACTTAATACTGAAAAAACAAAAGCGACTTTGCCAGGTAATTTTATGGCCGGTATAGAAAATCCTCTGTTTCGTTGCGGTCTTGCCTTCTCCGGTGTAAATTATTACTGGATGAAAGGAATAACCACGATGACGGAATACTTACAGGTTATGAAGTTGCCCAGCTTGATCTTAGCAATGTACAATTAGTCACCTTAAGTGCATGCGAGACTGGTCTTGGTGATGTGACAAATAATGAGGGAAACTTTGGGCTGCAAAGGGCATTTAAAATGGCCGGCGCTCAAAACCTGCTGGTAAGTTTATGGCAGGTTCCTGCAAAACATACTGCTGAACTGCTTTCTCTGTTTTATACAAACTGGCTGCAAGGTCAAACTTTAAACGAAGCGCTTAGAAACGCCCAGCTTTCTATGAAGAAAAAATACAAGCCATACTTCTGGGCCGGTTTTACTTTGATCAAATAGATTGTTTTCTTTAATCAAATACACTTCTGCACACATCTCTGCAAAAGCCAAGCTTCACTGATTTCATTCATTCTCAAAAAATATTTTCAAAAAGTCGTTACGGCCTGTAGATTTTTTGCTGTTAGCAGGTACTATATAAGTAAAGGTTTAATATCTGCTATTTCTTTAAATATCATAAAAAACGACTCTATCATGAAAACAAATCAACTTCTCCTGGCAGTTTTAATGCTGTTTGCAACTCCATTTATCTCAAACGCAAAGGTTTGGCGGGTAAATAATAATCCCGGAATTAATGCCGACTTTACAACTCCCCAGGCAGCGCACAATGCAGCAAGCGCCGGAGATACACTTCACATTGAACCGTCGCCAATAAATTATGGCAATCTTGTATTAAGCAAGCCATTAACTATTTTAAGTATAGGCAGCTTTGGTGCAGACCCTGGTTTACAAGCCTCTGCGGTAACAGGAACAATGCAAAATCTGACAGTCAATGCCGGTGCTGCAGGCTCTGTTTTAAGCTGTAATTTTTCAGGACCGGCAACGATAACAAGTTGCAACAGCATACGTTTAGAAAGAAGCTACATTGCAGGAGCGCTAACTTGTAGTAATGCCGATAGTATTGTAATTCTTAACAGTTATTTTGGAGCCCAGATCTATTTGCAGAACAGTAGCAACAATATACTTATAAACAATACATTTATTGTGTCTTTTTTAGATATGCAGTCTACTTGCAGTGCTGTTATCACCAACAATATTTTGGGATTAGGAGGTACAAGCATTAACAATAGTGCCGTAAATATTTATAATTCCACATTCGAAAACAACATTCTAAAAAATGGCCAAAATTTTAATTACACTAACAGTGTAGTTACAAATAATATAACATCGGGAAATACTAGTAGTTTACCGAACTCCAATTCAAATCAGTTAGGGGTAAATATGGTTAATGTGTTTGTTAATCCGGCTGGTTACAACGATGTGGATTATAAATTAACTGCTGGAAGTCTTGCATCAGGAGTAGGTGTAAACGGAGTTGATGATGGTGTTTTTGGGGGTGCTACTCCCTTTAAATTAGGACTTCAGCCCGCTATTCCAGCCATTTATAGATTATCTGCTCCTGCTACAACTGTGGGTAATACCCTCAATATTGTTTTCAGTACAATAAGCAATAATTAATAAACCACATCCGTCACAACTTAAAAAAGTTGAAAAATGTCAATTAGGCAAAAAATTACCGCTTTAATGATTTGGGGGTGTTTTATGGGTTTTAGGGTTTTATCACAAAGCAACATTACAAGGGTAGAGTATTTTTTCAATACTGATCCGGGTTTTGGCCTTGCCAATCCTATCCCTATTACACCCAATATAAATATCCAGAATTTTGCGGCGAATATACCGGTAACCGCTTTATCACCAGGTCTTAATACCTTATTCATTCGTTCGGCCAATGCCTTAAGTAAATGGAGTATTACGAATTGGTTTTTATTCTTAAAAACTTCCCTACCCCCGGCAGCAAATATAACAGCAGCCGAATATTTTATAGATGCTGATCCGGGCTTTGGTGCAGCTACAGTAATTCCTGTAACCGCTGGTACAAATGTGCCTGATGTACCTGTAGCTGTAAATATCTCTTCAAAAAACCCTGGACTTCATACTTTATTTCTTCGTTCAAAAGACGCAAACGGCAAGTGGAGCATTACCAACACTTTTTTATTTCTAAAAACCACATTGTCCCCGGCACCAAATATTACCGGTGCAGAATATTTTATTGATAAAGACCCAGGCTTTGGAAATGCGGTTTCTATTCCAATTGCAAACAATCCAAATGCGGCTAATTTGCCGGTTGCAGTAAATGTAGCGGCATCTTCGCAGGGTTTGCATACTTTATTTTTAAGATCTAAAGACGCAAATGGGAAATGGAGTATAACCAACAGTTTCTTATTCTACAAAACATCTAATACTCTCTATAATATTACTGAAGCAGAATATTTTATTGATAAAGATCCGGGCTTTGGTGCAGGTACTAAAATTTCACAAATTCCGCAATCTGTAAAGGATAGTAATGTTAATGTTACTATTGATATTACGGCTGTAGATACTGGTAACCACGAATTTTTTATTCGTTCAAAAGACGCTTTTGGCAAATGGAGTATAACCAACTACTTACATTTTTACAAAGACCGGGCTCTTCCTGTAACCTTGCTTTCCTTTGAAGCAACACCATTGCAAAATGAAGTGCTGCTGCAATGGAAAACTGTAACCGAAGAAAACAGTAATTATTTTGAAATAGAATTTTCTTCGGATGCCATTGCTTTCTCTGCAATAGGTAAAGTAGCTGCAACGGGAAATTCGGTTACTGTTTCTTCTTATGAATTTACTCATACAAGACCTAATCTAAATGGCAGCAATTATTACAGAATTAAAGAGTTAGATAAAGACGGCAGGTTTACTTATTCTCCCTTACGAACTGTAAAATTCTCAAATAAAACTGACTTTGTCATTAACCCAAATCCGGTTCGAAACAATCTTACCGTTTATTCAAAGGAAAAAGACCTGCTGCTTCACATCTTTGACAACGCAGGAAAGAATTTACTGACACAAAAAATAAATAACTACACGACATTAATAAACTTCTCATCTTTTGCTAACGGCATGTATTACTTAATTGCAGAAAAAGACGGAAAACCACTTTATATCAGAAAGATTGTAAAACAATAGCTAAAATCAACGGATTTTTTAATTACTGTACAAAATCGAATTATAGAAGCAATAATCCGGGCCTTCTAAAGTCCTATTTCTAAAAAAATAATTAAATCAGCTTTGATTTGTAGAAACTAATTTTTTATTTATATGTCGGAAAAAGCTGGTAAAACTTAGAGTAACCATTGCACATGTTCTTATTATTCACAATCATAGAACCAACTTAATTTTTCAGTTTCAGCAAACATTTTTTTATGAAAAAAGCTATCATCATTTCAATTCTTTTCTGTCAGATTGGTTATTGCTTTGCACAAAAAGAGAAGATAAAACAAGATTCAGTAAAATCAGTATGCCCTGATATTCCCCGTGAAAAAAGACCTCGCGTTACTGTACCCCGTTTTAACATGACCGCTCCCAGTGCTCCCCGTGATCAATTTGGCGATAATCTTGCTACAATGCTTACCAATGCACTGCAACAGGTTAATTGTTACAATGTGCTTGCAAGTATTAAAGACAGCAGCGATTTGTTAGGTGCACAAAGTTTTCAGGAGCAACATGGCAGCAAAACACACAGGATAAAGAAAAATAACTTTAGTAATCCGAATGTAATAATCGTGGGCGAAGTGATTAAGTATGAAGTGTCTAGTAAATCTTTTGGAATAACGCTGGTGCATACTACAAAAAGTACAGCCTTAATTGGAATTAATATTATATTAAAAGACCCTGAAACAGGTGAGATCATAAGCTCAAATCAATTCAATGTTGAAAAAAAAGTGCAGGGAGGGGCAGATGTTGGTTTGGGCATACCTTTACTTGGAAGAGTTGACGCAGTAAGCACCGCAATGTCTAACCCTGCCGTACAACAGGCAACAGAAGATGCAATAAATAAGGCGGTAACATACATATCAGAACAGAGAGATAAAATTAAATTACCTCAAAGCTCAATGGCAAGTAATGCTGCGCAAACAACTTTTATAATTCAAAATATCAAATACGAACAAATTGCACCTCTTACCGCTGAAATAGAAAAAATACAAGGAGTAGTTTCTGTAGATAGTGATGATGACTTTACAGATAATACTGCTAATATTCCCGTAAATCACACTTTAAAACAGAGCGATTTGATTGGTAAAATTTTACAGTGTAAAACAGTGGTAAAACTCTCTGTAAAATCAAAATCGCAAGATACAGTAACACTTACAGCAAATTAAGATCGAAAAATTGATGAGTGTGCATCCCAATTTTTAGCTTAATTGAATTCGTCATTATAAGCCTTGCGTAGCTTAGCGAAGCAATTCCCCAGCCAACTGTCAACGTGATTGTCCGGTGGGATTGCTTCGTGCCTCGCAATGACGAAGAGTTTTAACAACGTCATTGAAAACGACAATTTGGGATGCACCCAAATTAATCTGTCCTGCTGTGTCTCCTTTAAAAGCCTTGTTAGTGGGACAAGAAACCTGGCATGCTGGCAGTACGCTCCTTTTATCTGCACAGCAAGAGCAGCTTAGTCTCTGTTGCTCAATAGAAAATCTGCAGTAAAAGTGAGTGACACAACGATGTTGAATAAAGATTTGCTGCTGGCTCCACAATCTTCTTAATTAGAACATAATCTTCCTTTTCATTGTACATTTATCTCTCTGGCAATCTAACTTAGCGGCTCTTAAGCGATATGATGAAATACTTTTTAATTGCATTTTTTTCTGTTGCAGTAGCTCAGGGCAAAGCTCAATATACACTGCGGCTGATTGTGAATGAAGTGGCCGCAAAAAAGCTGGATGACATTTATGTCGCAGGAAGTTTTAATAACTGGAACCCGCACGATGAAAAGTATAAACTAAAACCTTACGGAGTTTCGAGACGGGCAATCATTCTTAAAGAAATTGCCGCAGGTAAATATGAATTCAAGTTTACACGCGGCAGCTTCGATAAAGTGGAAACGACAGCTAAAGGCGAAGACGTGCCAAATCATGAAATAGATCTTGCAGCAGACACTGCTCCCAACTTTAGCATAGCTGGTTGGAAAGACGATTTTCCCGACAAGCCAAAACCCAATACTGCCCTTGCCCAGGTGCATGTAATTGACACTGCTTTCAGCATTCCGCAATTGAGCAGAAAGAGAAGGATTTGGGCTTACTTGCCAAAAAGTTATGCAACAAGCACAAAGAAATACCCGGTCATTTATATGCAGGATGGGCAGAATTTGTTTAATGAGCAGACAGCGCCTTTTGGCGAGTGGGGCATAGATGAAACGCTCGATACCCTGATAAAACAAACAGGCAAAGAAGCGATCATTATTGGCATTGACAATGGCGGCGATAAAAGAATGAACGAATACAATCCGTACGATTTTAAAAACTATGGCAAGGGCGAAGGAAGCCAGTATGTTGATTTTATGGCGCTTACTTTAAAGCCTTTCATTGACAAAAAATACAGAACCTTAAAAGACTCGGCTCATACATTTGTTGCGGGCAGCAGCATGGGCGGACTGATTAGTTTATATGCTGTTGTAAAATATCCCAATGTCTTTGGCGGTGCGGGTATTTTCTCTCCTGCTTTCTGGACGGCGCCTGCTATTTATGAGGAAGTGGAGAAAGCAAATTTTGCCAACAGTTTCAAGAAATTTTATTTCTATGCAGGCGGCAAAGAAAGCGAAACAATGGTACCGGATATGGATAAAATGATTGCCATAATAGAGAAGAAAGGAAACTATGAAACAAGGCGGCTTATGGATCCTTTAGCCAAACACAATGAAGCAGCCTGGCGCAAAGAGTTTGCTGATTTTTACGAATTCATCATCCGGTAATCATTCTTGTTTAGGTATCTTTCCGTTCATGAAAAGAGTATTTGTCGCGTTGTTCTTTTTGGTATCGGTTCAGTGTTATCCGCAGGATATTGCTTTTGCGCATAAAATTGTTGACACACTTACTTCTTCCTTCTTCTGGGGTCGTGGCTACACCAAAAACGGGATGGGTGAGGCAGCCGTGTACATCAGAAATCAGTTTACATTATATGGTTTAACTCCGGTTGACGGAATGTCTTACTTTCAAAAGTTTACCTACCCAGTCAACACTTTTCCGGGAAGATTGGAGTTGTCGCTTAATGGAAAAAAATTAGCTCCCGGCAAAGATTTTATAGTGGCACCCGAAAGCCGCGGCGTGCATGCAAAAGGAAACCTGGTTCAAAAAGACAGCACTCATTTTGTTAATCCAAATTACCGTGTCCTGATTTCATTGGAAGATAAGCTGACATGGTCTGTTGCCGGCGAAGCTGCAGACTACACATTGTTCCAGGTAGATAAAAAGTCTTTTCAGGATGCGCCCTATAGTTTTCAGGCTGATATAGAAAACAATCCTGTAAAAAACTTTGAAGCAGTTAACATTTGTGCCTGGGTAAAAGGAACTAAAAACGCTGATTCTATTATCGTTATTTCGGCGCACTACGATCATCTCGGTGGTATGGGTGCAAACACGTATTTTCCGGGAGCCAATGACAATGCAAGTGGCACTTCTTTATTGCTCGGTCTTGCCAAATATTATGCAGTTCATCCGCAGCCATATACTATCGCATTCATCTCTTTTGCCGGTGAAGAAGCAGGGCTTCTCGGATCAAAGTATTTTACCGAACACCCGTTATTTCCCCTTAAAAACATTCGCTTCCTTATCAATCTTGACCTGGAGGGCACGGGCAGCGAAGGCATCACAGTAGTGAATGCAACAGAGTTTCCAAAAGAGTTTGCTCTATTGAATGAAGTAAATAATGCGCAAAAATTACTGCCCAAAATAAATGCACGTGCTAAAGCTGCAAACAGCGATCATTACTGGTTTACAGAGAAAGGTGTGCCTGCTTTTTTTATCTATACATTAGGAGGCATTAAAGCATATCATGATGTTTTTGATAAAGCCGAAACGTTGCCGCTGAATGAATATGAAGATTTATTTAAGCTGATAACAGGCTTCAATGAGAAGATAGAAGGCCAAGCCCCCTAATCCCCCAAGGGGGACTTTAAGAAAATACCCATGAAACCGTAGTGGTTTGATTCTTAGCTCCCTTTAGGGCGGGGGGTTCTTTAGCTCCCTTTAGAGCGGGGGGTTGGACGAACATTGGTTCTTTGTGGTAGATCGTTGTGTCACTCACTTTTACCGCAAACCTTTATTCAGCTTTTATACTACACGCAGGATAAGATTTTCGCTAACGGGACAAGTAGTGCGTTGCTGAATAATGAACAAAAGTACAAGTGTGCTATGCAACGATGTAAAATAGTAGTAATGCAGCCCGGCTCCAAAAAATCATGCGGTGGTAGTTAATTCCCTTTAGGCAAGGAGTTAAGCTTCCTTTAAGGCGGGTTGGGTTTTAGCTCCCTTTAGGGCGGGGGGTTCCACTTCTTTATGCATTCGTTTGAGAAAGCGATGCATTTCCTCCATTGATTTCACCTGCTCGACAATGAGTAAAAACATTTTACCTGCCTGCTTTAGTTTGGCTTTGTTAGTGCCGGTTTGCAAAAAGCCTAATACGTTTTTAAATATTTCTGATTCAAAATAAGGTGAATCGGGGCGGTTGATGAAGTAACACCTGAGCGTGTTATCTTTTAAAGACATTTTTTCAAAGCCCAAGTCAACTCCAATTCTGCGGCAGCGAACCGTGGTGAATAGATCATCAACAGATTGGGGAATGGGGCCGAACCTGTCCAGCATTTCGGTTTTAAAATCTTCGAGTTCGCTGTCTGTTTCACAATTATCCAAACGGGTGTATAAAGAAAGACGTTCAGTTATGCTGCCGACATAGCTGTCGGGAATTAAAATTTCGAGGTCGGTATCAATCGTGCAATCCGATACGAAATCATCCTGCTTTTGAATCTCTTCTTTGAACAACTCTTTAAACTTGCTGCGCTTTAGTTCGCTGATGGCCTCAGCCAAAATCTTCTGGTACATTTCAAAACCTATCTCGGCCATAAAACCGCTTTGTTCGCCGCCGAGCATATTACCTGCTCCTCGTATGTCGAGGTCGCGCATGGCTATCTGAAATCCGCTTCCCAACTCGCTGTGCTGCTCGAGTGTCTGCAAACGTTTTCGGCTGTCGTTAGGCAATGTGCTCAAAGGCGGGGCGAGCAGGTAACAAAATGCTTTTTTATTACTGCGTCCAACTCTTCCGCGCAACTGGTGCAGATCACTCAGTCCAAAGTGATGCGCATTATTAACCATAATCGTGTTTACGTTAGGAATGTCAACACCGCTTTCCACAATATTGGTACAAACGAGCACATCGTATTTTTTGTCAATAAAATCCAGGATACGTTCTTCCAATTCATGACCTTCCAACTGCCCATGAGCATAGCCAATGCTTAAATCGGGGCAAAGCCCCTGAATTAAACCTGCCATTTCCTGCAAGCCATGAACACGGTTGTGGATGAAGAAAACCTGACCGCCTCTCTCGGTTTCGTAATAAACAGAATCGCGGATAGCGTCTTCATTAAAGACAAGAACTTCGGTCTGAATAGGCTGCCGGTTGGGCGGAGGCGTATTGATGATACTTAAATCCCTTGCGCCCATGAGGCTAAACTGCAAGGTACGCGGAATGGGTGTTGCCGTTAAGGTTAAACAATCCACGTTTGTTTTTAAGGTCTTCAGTTTTTCCTTTGCACCTACTCCAAACTTTTGCTCTTCATCAATCACCATTAAACCCAGGTCTTTAAACTTTACTTCTTTACCCAAAATAGAATGCGTGCCGATGATGATATCCACCTTGCCTTCCTGTAGTTTTTGCAGGGTTTCTTTTTTCTCTTTTGAAGATTTGAAACGGTTTACAAAATCAACCGTTACCGGAAAATCTTTCAAACGATCCTGGAAAGTTTTATAGTGCTGAAAAGCAAGAATGGTTGTAGGAACCAAAATGGCTGCCTGCTTACCATCCACCACGGCTTTGAAAGCCGCACGAATGGCAACTTCTGTTTTACCAAAGCCTACATCGCCACATACCAAACGGTCCATTGGCGCCGGGCTTTCCATGTCTTTCTTTACATCTGCTGTAGCCTTGCTTTGGTCGGGTGTATCTTCATAAATAAAAGATGCTTCCAACTCTGTCTGCATATAGTTATCCGGACTGAATTGAAAGCCCTGCTGTGCTTTTCTTTCAGCATATAATTGTATCAAGTCAAAAGCGATCTCCTTAACCTTGGTCTTGGTTTTTTCCTTCAGCTTGATCCATGCATCGCTGCCGATCTTATTCACCTTGGGAATACTTCCTTCTTTGCCTGTGTATTTGCTTATTTTATGAAGCGAGTTGATATTGACATACAAAATGTCGTTGTCTTTGTAAATGATACGAACCGCTTCCTGTAAACGGCCATTTACTTCAATCTTTTGTAATCCACTATACGTACCAACGCCGTGGTCTATGTGCGTAACATAATCTCCCGGTTGCAACTCGCGAAGGGTGCGAAGTGTAAGCGCCTTATTTTTATTGTAAGCCTGTTTAACCTTGTATTTATGATACCGCTGAAACACCTGGTGATCGGTATAACAAACCACTTTCAGGTCTTCATCTATAAAACCGCGGTGAATATCATTGGCAAGAGGAGTGAAATGAATGTCGGCTTTTAAGTCTTCAAATATGCTGTGAAGTCTTTCAAGCTGCTTCGGATTGTCTGCGAAAATGAACAACTCAAAACCTTTGCTTTCCCATTGCTTCAAATCTTTTATCAGAAGGTCAAACTGGCGGTTGAAGGAAGGTTGTTCTTTTGTATTGAACTCGATGACCTCACCCCCTTCCCCTCTCCTTGAAAGGGAGAGGGGGGAAGAAGCTTCCCCTGCTGTGTCTTTGTGAAAAAAGGAAGAAGAATGCATGCCAAACTCAACTGTATGTCTTAACGCGAGTTGCCGCTCTAATACATCGGCTCTTACAAAATCGGCGTGGCTTACCTCTTTTAAAACTTTGTCGTCCTCTTCTTCGGCCTGCTGTTTTTTACCCTGATTTTCCTTTTGCAGTTCAAGAAAAAAGTCAAGGTCTTCTTCCTGTGTCAGTATCCTTTCTTTTGCAAACTGCCAATCCTCCATCCACACAACGGTATTTTCAGGCAAGAATTCTAACAACGATACTTTTTCTCCACTGTCAAATTGCGTATCCACGTTTGGAATAATGCTTACCTGCATTAGCTTCCTTTCACTCAACTGGGTCTCAGGATCGAAGATGCGGATGCTGTCAACATCGTTTCCAAACAGTTCAACACGATAAGGCTTTTCGTTGCCGAAAGAATAAATATCGAGAATGCCGCCGCGAAGCGCAAACTGGCCTGGCTCGTACACGAAATCTGTCCGCTCAAAGCCGTACATCACAAACAGTTCCATCAATCCGTCGAGATTGATAGTATCGTTTGTTTTAAGCTGAATAATATTGCCTGAAAGCGTTTTGGGCAGTACCACTTTCTCAAACAACGCTTCAGGATGAGTGACAATAAGTTTTTTATTTCCACCATTTGAAAGGCGCATCAAGGCTTCGGTACGCAGCATTACGTGGCTGCTGTTGAGTAGTTTGAAATTCTTTCTGTTTTTAAATGAAGACGGAAAGTAAAAAAGGTCTAATGCACTGGTGAGACTTTCGAGAGTATTATGAAAGTAAGCAGCCTCTTCGGCATCGTTTAGAATGATCAGGTGGTTGAGACCTTCGGCAGCTTTATGGTTAAATACCGCGGCAACCGTAAACTGGCTGCTGCTTCCATGAAGGTTTTTAAGATAAAGATGCTGGGGCTGCGACAAAGTAAGCCTGTCCGCAATCTGAAAAAGGCGGGGGTTGCTTTGAAATTTGTCTGTTAAGTGCTGCAGGTTCATTCGCTCGTCAAAAACCTTACTTTAACAATTGCTGTTTAATAAGGTTCGCAAAGATAATTGGTGAGGGTGAGAATTGTGGTAGCAGGTATTGTTAAGATTTAGGGGCAGGAAATTATACTTTGCGCCTCATGATTTTGTGCATAGCTCAAAACTGGAGAAATTGTACAAGTGTGCGACGCAACAATGATTCATAGTAGCAATTCTGCCTGGCTCAAAAAAAATCATTGCACATTCTTAGGCAGCGAGCAGTATAATAAGGTTTTATTACTTCATAAACGGCATTTAGCTTTTCATTTTATTTCAGCATCAATTTCATTTTTCTTCAACAAATAAATCAATTCATGAAAATTAGATTTTCTCATTAGCAAAGGTTGATGTATACGTTTATAAAATTCGCGAAAAATATTTTCTGCCCAATCTCCTAACTTCTCATCATTCCACCATACATTCTTTCTGTCTCTGACAAATTGAGGTGCAGTGAAATCGGAGATGCATTTATTAATTATTTCAGGATAATGACTTGTAAAAAGCGTCGCTGCTTTTGACTCCGCCCATCTGATCAACACCTCCGGAGTGCAGAAATAATTTTCAAGCTCTCTCTTTCTCCAAATCAATACCGGCATGGGATCATCAGGCGTATTTGCTCTGCTGATTTTATCTAGATGATGAGGAATTGAAAAAAAACAATCTGACAGGTAAGGAGTTTAGAGGTGACTGGAATTACAAAATCAACCCCTGAATGTATCGTTTATTATTTAACTGTTCCTTTAAAAACCCCCCTACGGAAACTTCTTAAACACAGTATACCTCAAAACCGCTTCAATAAAAAGCAGTCCGATTGCAGCCAGTAGCCACGGCAAAAACTCTTCGGTAAACCGGTCGTAAGCGGTGATCTGGATGTGTGTTTTCTCCAGCTTATTAATGCTTGCATAAATGTTCTTCAATGCATTCTGATCAGTTGCATGAAAGTACTGTCCGCCGGTTTCTGAGGCGATGTTTTTCAACAGACCTTCATTAAACTCAAGCTTCTTCTTGTTGGTCATGTTGCCATACGGAGTTTGTACCTGTTCCTCAATTTCCTTGTCTGAGCCAACACCGATTGTATACACTTTGATCTTATACAGCTTTGCCATTTCCTTTGCTATATCAGGAGGAATTACCCCGCCAAAATCAACTCCATCAGTTAGCAGTATGATTACTTTGCTTTTGGTTTTCTGGTCTTTTAAGCGGTCAACACTGGTGGCAAGACCAGAGCCGATGGAAGTGCCTTCTTCTTCAAGGTATCCGCTGTGGATATTTGCAATTTGGGACAGTACAGTATTTTTATCGGTAGTGATGGGACAAAGCGTAAAGCTTTGCCTGCTAAAAATAACAACACCAATGCGGTCACCGGTTCGCTCGTTTACAAAAGCCTGGGCAACTTCCTTTGAAGCCTCAAGACGGCTTGGCGTAAAATCCTTTTCTGTCATGCTGCCGCTGATGTCAAAGCAAAGTACTATGTCAATGCCTTCGCCCTCGGTTTGCTGCTCGCTAAACTTATGCTGCGGTCTTGCCAATGCAACAATTAAGCAAGCCAAAGCAATACATCGTAATACAAAAGGGAAGTTTTGCAACCACGTCTTAGAGCTTCTGATGTCAGAAAGGAAATGGGTAGTGGTGACCAGCATAGAACCCTGGCGCTTCTTATTGTTTCCAAAATACCACATCGCTAAAATAGGAATAATGAAAAGCAAACTCAGCGCTTCGGGATTGTGAAAAATAATATTATGAAACCAGTCGTACAACATCAGCGCTGTTTGGGTTGATAGTTTGAATGAACAGATGAATGTAAAAGCGAAACTTTTTGAAGCATTGTTTTAATTACTTCCACCGACGTTTCATTATCCCTTTGATGAGGTAAATATTTGGCAAACTTTACAGTATCAGCCAGGCGAAGCACCTGGAAAAAAGTGGTCTTTGTGTCATTATCAACAGCCAGCGGCTGCAGGCTCATCATCCATTCATCAGTTGTTTGCTGTAGTGAATGTTGCTGTAACTGTTTTACAAAAAAAGTACGGCTAATGTCGGTCAGGCCTGAATAATATTTTTTTACTTCAGCAGGAGTATAGATGTTTTGCCCTTTCAGCTTATCTAATTCTGCAAGTGCCCAATCTAACGGGGTTAAGCTTCCTTTCAAAGGCGCTCTTTCAATGACTGCTTTCTTCTTTTTAACAATTAACCAGTATATCATTCCAATTGATAAAAGGGTAATTGCAGCGATAGTCCCGACTATCATCCAATTGTTTTCCTGCTTTACTTCTTCAATGTCTTTGATGTCGTTGTAGTCAGGCATTTTAGAGACATCTACAGGCAATACATCAATTGCGATCGGAGGTGTTGGCTGCACGATCCCCGGCAGAAACAAAGATGGAAACTCCCACCTGCCGCTATCAAAAGAGGTGATAATAATAAGCTGATAATAGTTGGTAAAACTTCCATTCAGCACTGTGTCTATCTTACTTCGATGAACAATTTCAAAATGATTAAGACTATCCGGAAAGCTAAACCATCTAATGCCGGCTTTGCCATTTTCTACAGCAAGTTTTAGTTTTATTTGCTCCCCTATAAATATTTTATTTCTGTCGGCTCCGGCTTTTACTGTTTGCGAAAACAGGTTAGAGGTAACAGGTAATAACACCATTAAAACAAAGAAGCCTGTATATAATTTCCGTTTATTCACTATGCCCTTCTGATAAAAAATTGTTGTAAAAGTTTTACATAATCCTGTCCTGTGGTTACCTGCAGTAAATCTGCGCCCGCTTTTCTAAAAGCATTTTTTGCATCTTCCAGCACCTTTTGAAACTGCTGGGTATATTTATACCTGGTGTATGCGTCATTAGTATTAATCAAAACCGTATTTCCTGTTTCTGCATCCCGAAGGTTCATTAAACCTGCCTGCGGCAATTGTTCGTCGCGTTTGTCATATACCTGCAGGCCAATCACATCGTGTCGTCTGGCAGCAACGCGTAAAGCATCATGATAACCGGCATCGGCAAAGTCGCTCAGCACAAACACGATGCTCTTATGACGGGTCGTATTATTCAAAAACTGCAATGCCTTTAACACATCTGTCTGAGACGACCTCGATTTAAAGAGCAGCATTTCCCTAACCATATACAGCACATGGTCACGTCCTTTTTTTGCCGGGATGAATTTTTCCACCTGGTCGCTAAAAAAAATCAGACCTACCTTATCGTTGTTGCTGATGGCAGAAAACGCAAGCACCGCACACATCTCTGTCATCAGGTCTCTTTTGCTTTGCCTGAAGGTGCCAAACAAACTGCTCGCACTTACATCAATCAGCAGGTAAACAGACAACTCCCGTTCTTCCTCAAAAATCTTACTGAACGTATGTCCCATCCTCGCCGACACATTCCAGTCAATAAACCGCGGGTCGTCGCCAGCTTCATATTCCCTAACCTCTTTAAATGACATCCCCCGTCCCTTAAAAGCAGTATGATACTCACCGGTAAAAAGATGGTTTGTGAGCCGCTTGCTGATAATCTCAAGCTCACGTACTTTTTTTAAAATATCAGTTGTTGTCATTTATTATGTTGCTTATGCTTTTCACCAGTTTTTTTGGAGCCAGAGATTGGTTTTTCAATTAAGCTGCCGTTGCGTCGCACTCTTGTACATTTTTGTTCTTTATTCATCTTTTTTTTAGCCACTAAGGCACGAAGACACTAAGTCGAAGATGCGTCTTGTTAGACGTTTTAAAAAGCGGCATAAAGATTTGTCGTACAAGTGAGTGACACAACGATGCTAAATAAAGAACGAATGACTGCAACCAAAAGTTATTCAAATATTTCTATTTGTCCAACACCTTCAATGTATAGTACAACCCGGTTTAATTTTCTTTCGTGCCTTTGCGCCTTCGTGGCTAAAACAACTTCCACTAGGGCACAACTATAGCATTCAATATATCATCTACAATCTTTTCGCTTGTTATATTTTCCGCCTCTGCCTCATAAGTCAAACCTATTCTGTGCCGCATCACATCTTTACAAATCGCCTTTACATCGTCGGGAATGACATAGCCTCTTTTGTGCATAAAAGCATGCGCTTTTGCTGCCAAAGCCAGGTTTATGCTTGCACGGGGAGAACCGCCGTAACTGATCAGCGGCTTCAAACGGTCGAGCCTGAATTGTTCCGGTGAACGGGTTGCAAAAACAATATCTAAAATATATTGCTCTACCTTTTCGTCCATGTACACCTGCCTTACAAGGCTTCTTGCCTGCAATATTTCATAGGTGCTTACAACAGGGTTTACTATTGGCAATTCAGTTCCCTGCACCTGCTGGCGAATGATCATCTGCTCTTCATTTCTCGAAGGATAACCGACTACCACTTTCAGCATAAAGCGGTCAACCTGGGCTTCAGGCAATGAATAAGTTCCCTCCTGTTCTATCGGGTTTTGTGTAGCCAATACAAGAAAAGGTTCTTCCAGCTTGTGCGTTTCTTCTCCTATCGTTACCTGCTTTTCCTGCATTGCTTCAAGCAATGCGCTTTGCACTTTTGCCGGAGCACGGTTAATTTCATCGGCCAGAATAAAGTTGGCGAAAATGGGACCTTTACGAATTACAAACTCATGTCTTTGCTGGTTATAAATCATTGTTCCAATCACATCCGCCGGCAACAGGTCGGGTGTAAACTGGATACGGCTAAACTTTGCCTGTATTGCCTGTGCAAGCGATTTTATGGTAAGGGTTTTTGCAAGCCCCGGAACACCTTCGAGCAGCACGTGTCCGTTGCTTAATAATCCAATCATCAGCCGGTCAACCATGTACAACTGGCCTACCACTACTTTTGCCAATTCGGTTCTAAGCCTGTCTATAAACAATGCCGCGTGTTGTATCCGTTCATTCAGTAACCTTATATCTTCAGCCGTTTGCATTTCTCAGTTTTAAGTGGTGAAATTATAACTAACGATAATAATTTTATGTTATAACCTGATTTTTATAACAAAGGCCATGATTGCTCACGGCCTAAAAATTATTGTGTTGGATTAAATTGAATGGTTATTACGACGATTTGACAACCTTGTTTCTCTCCACATCATTTTTTACTTTTTGCCAGTACTTCGCATTAACAATAAGCATTCCAAAGCTCTCACCATCTTCTTTGCTTAAATGTTTGTGGTGCATTTTGTGCGCCCATCTTACAACCCTTACATACCTGTTGTTGCTGCGCGACAAGATCTTAAACCGCTGGTGAATGATAATGTCATGAACAATAAAATAAGCAAGGCCATATAAAGTTATTCCTGCACCAATGCTCGCCAGCCAGTATTTACCCTGAAGTGTTCCAAACAAAAGACATAAAAAACCAGGAATTGCAAATATGAGAAAGAAAGCATCGTTTTTCTCGAAAAATCCCGGCCCTTTTGTATGATGGTCTTCATGCAGAAACCACAGCCACTGGTGCATTACGTACTTATGTGTCAGCCATGCAACAGCTTCCATTATACAAAAAACACCTATTACAATTGAAATATTAATTAACCAATTCATAAAAAAAGTTTGTTAAGTCTCTAAAAAAAGCAACTTACTAACTAACAAATGTACTTACAATTAGTTGAGCGATTAAAGTAAGCTTCTTAAAAAAAACTTATACTGCACGTGGGACAAGATTCCCAAAAACGGGACAAGTAGTGCAATGCTTAATAATGAACAAAAGTACAAGTGTGCGACGCAACGATGTAAAATAGTAGTAATGCAGC
>CAXUMK010000031.1:0-12069 GCA_964251885.1 uncultured Segetibacter sp.
GCGACAATTATATATATACCACTTCTAAAAGAATTAAAATCAACCATTTAGTGTATGCTGCTTTTGTTGCGCCGTAGAAGCAGGGGGAATTTGGAATGCACCCAAATTTTTAGGCTTCAATTTCTAAATGCATCTTCAATTATCGCTTATTACTCATATTATACTGCACGAGGGATAAGATTCCTGCTAACGGGGACAAGAGTGCGTTGCTGAATAATGAACAAAAGTATAAGTGTGCGACGCAACGATGACTCATAGTAGCAATGTAAGCCCGACTCCAAAAAAATGACTGCAGTGCAGGAACGCCGAAGTCCATTGAACACACATATAAGCTATGAGGAGACTACAGCAGGATGAAGCAAAGAAGATGAGAGTTGACAAATCGTAAGTAACTTAGTCTAAATATTTTTTTACATCATCTTAAAAAATCATTGTAATGAACAGAAGACGATTTATGCAACAGTCAGGCACATTTGCATTAGCAAGTTTGCTTTTATCGCAGGCTAAGGCTGCAGGTACATTTTTCGCAGAAAAGAACTCAGTACCTGTCGGCCTTCAGTTATACACCCTCGGTGATTTAATGACCACCGATACAAAAAATACCTTGCAAAAGTTAGCCGCTATTGGCTATAAAGAGGTAGAGAGCGCAGGGTCGCAAAAGGGAAACTTTTATGGGTATAAGCCAAAAGAGTTCGCATCGCTGGTAAAGGATGCCGGTATGCATTGGCGTTCGGCGTACGTAGGTGGCGCAGCATTTACTGCGGGGCAGATAATGAAGATGGCGAAAACAGCCGAAGACTCTGTAAGAATGCAAAAAATTGTTGAGCGATATAAGAACGCGCCAAAAACGCTTAACCTGCAGGAAAATTCGAAGCAACTGGCAGATGATGCTGCAGAAGGCGGAATCAGTTACCTGGTATGCTCGAGTATACCGGTAAACACCCTCGATGAAATCAAAACGGCCGTGGAGGTTTTTAGCAAAGCAGGCGAGGCCTGTAAGAAAGTGGGCGTGCAGTTTGGCTACCACAATCATACAACAGAGTTTGACCTGGTAGAAGGCCACCGTCCGTTTGATTATATTCTTTCCAACACCGACAAAGACCTGGTGAAGATGGAGCTGGATCTGGCATGGGCGACAAAAGCAAACCAGGATCCGGTAGCATTATTCAAACAGCATCCCGGCCGTTTTCCCTTGTGGCACGTAAAAGACCTTGATAAGAATACAAAGAATCCTGCGGAAGTAGGCAGTGGCATTGTGGATTTCAAACGCATTTTTGACAATGCAAGTGAATCGGGCATGAAATACTTTTTTGTAGAGCAGGATCAGGCGCCACAGCCATTGCAAAACGTTACGAATAGTTATAATTATTTAAACAAGTTGCTGCAGAAATAGAGTTTAGGGAATAGTGAATAGTGAATAGTCAAAAGGCAATAGTCAATAGTCAAAAGGCAATAGGCAATAAGCAATAAGCAGTAGGTAGTAGGTAGTAGGCAATATGTGTATTCGAAGTATGATAGGTATTATTGAACCGGCGTCACCAATGCTATGGGGCTTCGTTGTGTCACTCCCTTGTACTTGCAGTAGTTTATCCCGACGATAAGAATTAAAAACAACTTTTAGCTATTATGAACAATATTAAAAAAGAAGACATCAAACAGGAAGTGTTTGATCTGTATGACGATTATGCACACAGCCGGGTTAACAGGCGCGAGTTTATGCAAAAGTTATCTGTTTATGCAGTGGGAGGCGTTACCGTATCGTCTCTCATGAGTTTTTTGATACCCGATTACAAAGGCACAATCCAGGTTAAAGCAGATGATCCGCGCTTAAAATCTGAATATGTAAATTACCCTTCCCCAAAAGGCGGCGGAACCATCAAGGCACTGTTGTCTGAACCTGCGGATGCGAAAGGGAAACTCGGAGGCATTGTTGTTGTTCACGAAAACCGTGGATTGAATCCTTATATTGAAGATGTTGCAAGACGAGCCGCCCTCGCCGGATTTATTTCCATTGCCCCCGACGCTCTAAGCCCTTTAGGCGGCTACCCCGGTGACGACGACAAAGGCCGTGAGATGCAAAGCAAACGCGACCAGAATGAAATGCTGGAAGACTTTATAGATGCATATAACTACCTGAAAAACCACAAAGATTGTAATGGTAAGGTAGGCGTGGTAGGCTTTTGCTTTGGCGGTGGCATCGCCAACAAAATGGCAGTTCGCATTCCCGACCTTGCAGCATCTGTACCATTTTATGGAGCTCAACCTGCAGCCGAAGACGTGCCTAAGATAAAGGCGCCTCTACTGTTGCATTACGCAGCGCTTGATACCCGTATAACCGAAGGCTGGCCTGCTTATGAAGCTGCTTTAAAAGCCAATAACAAAGTATACACGGCTTACATATATCCCAATGTAAACCACGGCTTTCACAACGATACCACACCGCGTTATGATAAAGCTGCAGCAGAACTTGCATGGCAACGTACGATTGATTTTTTCAGGGAGAAATTACAGTAACAAAGCGAAAGAGTCTTGTTATACTGCGCAGGGATAAAGTGGTAAGTAGAAGTTTTTTGAACCGGGCTGCATTACTACTATGAGTCATCGTTGCGTCGCACTCCTATGCGCTTTGTTCATTTTTCAGCGATTCATAAAACTACCCTGCGTGCGGTATAACATTGTGCGTCTGTAGCTGTCGGCTCTTACCTTTTGTTCCGGTATTGAAAAAAATGCCAATAAAAATAATGCGTTCATAAATTTGACCTCATATTCCAGGTTCATTCGATACTTTAAATGAAACACAAATACAATTGTAAGAATGAATTATACAACTAAAACAAATAATGCCAGACTAATACTTAGCTTAAGCTTACTATTATTTTATTCTAATGGGATCACACAACAAATTGCAGTAAAGCGAAGAGCTGATTGTTTTTTTGGCGTTCATTTTGACTTCCATGCCTCTACTGAGGATAAACAAATCGGACTCTCACTTACACCCGGAATGGTCGAATCGTTTTTAACACAGGTAAGGCCTGATTTTATTCAGGTTGATACGAAAGGGCACCCCGGCATTTCAAGTTATCCAACCAAAGTAGGAATAGCTGCGGGGGGGTTTATAAAAAACCCTTTAAAAATATTCAGAACGGTAACCAGCAGTATGGGTATCGGTCTTTATTCTCACTTTTCAGGGATATTAGATGCAGAAGCGGTAAAAGATCATTCTGATTGGGCCAGGGTTAATGCCAATGGTCAGCGCGATGGTTCAGCAACTTCTATGTTTGGACCTTATTGTGATAAATATTTCATTCCTCAAATACAGGAGTTAAGCCGTAATTATGGCATTGACGGAGTTTGGCTGGATGGTGAAGTGTGGGCAGTTCAGGCAGACTTTTCAGATAGTGCAAAAAAAGCCTATACTGCTGCTACCGGCAAACCAGCAGCATTCAGTGTTGACTACATGAATTTTACCCGAAAAGCTTTTCACAAATACCTGAATCACTATACCTCCGTTCTGCACAAGTTTAATCCTGCATTGCAAATTGCCAGTAACTGGGCTTACAGCACTTTTATGCCTGGCCCTGTTGATGCCAGGGTAGATTTTCTTTCGGGTGATATTGTGTACGACGATGTTAAAAACATGACTATTGAACCACGTGTATTTTCTGCCCAGGGCAAACCCTGGGATCTGATGATCTGGGGGTTTATGGGTGATAAGAACGGAAAGGGACATTTTTGGAAAACAGCACGCCAGCTTGAGCAGAAAGCTGCTATCATTATTTCACAAGGTGGAGGTTACCAGGTGTATATCACTCAGAACCGCGATGCCTCCATACCTTTAGAAACTGCTCCTGTCTTAACAGAGGTTGCTGATTTTTGCTATGCACGTAAACCTTATTGTTTTAAGGCTGTTGCCATACCCCAGATAGCAGTTCTTTTTTCAGGCGCAGGTCACGATTATGACCTTGGTACAACAACAGCTTTTAACCAGGTAAATGGAGGAAATGATAATATTAAAGGCACATTGACGGCGTTGCTAAATTCACAATATTCAGTTCAGGTATTGCAGGAGCACAATCTTGCCGGCAACCTTTCTAAATATCCTTTACTTGTAATAACTGAATGGAATTATTTAAGTGCAAAATTTATAAATAAAGTGCAGGAGTATGTTAGAAATGGCGGGAGGCTGCTTGCTATTGGCGGTGCTACCTGTGGAATGTTTAACAAGATATTGCCCTGGAACTCCTCGGTTGATAAAAATAATCCGGCAGGTCTGCCTGTAAAAAAGAATAATTATGGCAAAGGAGTGGTGATGGGGATCGATGCAAATATATCTTTACAATACTATAATACGCCTGATGATAATATCAGGCAAACTATTGGAGGTGTTGCCGCGCAGTTATTTCCCAACCGAATGGTAAGTGTCAGCGGGTCAAATAAGGTTAATGTAGTGTTGAATACTTTGAACAAAGAAACAATGATCCATTTGATTAATGTGAATGACCGGTGGGAAACAATTAACGGAACACAGCTCGATTTTCAACTTCCTGCAACAGGCAGACTGGAGCTTGCCTTAATAACTAGAAAAAAACCTTCTCAAATAATAGTTCAGCCAGGTAATACTTCTTTAAAGTTTAGTTACAGCCATGGTGTTGCAAAGTTTAATGTAGCGTCAATTGACATTTACTCAATAGTGCAGGTAAAATATTAAGACCGACGATCACAGACAAAAAAACTCGAGATACAATTTGGTGAGTGAAATTGCTCACTTCGAAATCTTCACCTGTAAAATGGATGGATGCATTTTCATGAAAAAAATTCTGTAAGGCAGTTTGGTTTATAAAACCTGCATTCCAAATACAAATTGCCTTTCATTATTGTACAAATATGAAAGGCCTGGGGAATTGTAAGTTTTGTAATTCTATTGCCAATACAGTGCTGCTGTCATGTTTTGATTTAATTGATTCATTGGAACAATTAAACTAACAGGGGATTAAAAGATATTTGTAATTTACCTTTTTAAAATAAACAGCCCTTTACAAATCAATTGAAGCAATGGATAAAACTCTGGTCGTCTCCAAACCTCATTACCCTATATTGGATGGCTTGCGTGGGGTAGCAGCTATTGTGGTCGTGGCATTTCACCTGTGCGAGGCACATTCACCCGGCCCTCTTTTCCAGATCATCAATCATGGCTACCTGGCTGTTGACTTTTTCTTTTTGCTTTCCGGATTTGTTATTGGCTACGCGTATGATGACCGGTGGCACAAGATGAGTGTTGGTGACTTTTTCAAAAGGCGTCTTGTCAGGCTTCAGCCAATGGTGGTTGCAGGAACGATTATCGGTGCGATATGCTTTTACTTCCAGGATTCTGTTTTATGGCCAGGTATAAGTGCGGTGCCGGTGTGGAAAATGCTTTTAATCATGCTGATCGGGTTTACCCTGCTTCCTGTGCCGCTATCGATGGATATCAGGGGCTGGAACGAAATGCATCCCCTTGACGGCCCCGCCTGGAGTCTCCTTTTTGAATACATCGCCAACATTTTATACGCTCTTGTGGTAAGAAAATTTTCGAAAACTGCGCTCTCGCTGCTGGTCTTTTTAGCAGCCTGTGTACTCGTTCATTATGCGGTTACCGGGCCGGGCGATATGATAGGCGGCTGGGCGCTTGAACCGGTGCAACTACGCATCGGGTTTACACGATTGATGTACCCATTCTTTGCCGGGTTATTGCTGTTTAGAATAAGGAAATTGACTTACCTGAAGAATGGCTTCTTTTGGACGGGGCTGTTGCTCGTCATCGTTCTTTCCATACCAAGGATAGGCGGCAGCGAACACCTGTGGATGAACGGATTGTACGAGGCGCTGGTCATTATCTTCGTATTTCCGCTGATTGTATTTTTAGGCGCAAGCAGCGAAGTAATGGGTAAAACGTCTGTACGAATATGTAAATTCTTTGGCGATATCTCTTATCCGCTGTATATCACGCACTATCCGCTCATCTATATCTACACAGGTTGGGTGTCTAACACCAAAGTACCATTTGTGAAAGGGTTTCCTGTTGCGCTGTTGGTCTTAATTTCGAGTGTAGCGATTGCTTATGCTTGTCTTAAGTTGTATGACGAACCCGTCAGGCTATGGTTGAAAAAGAAGGTTTTATTAAATGATAAGTAAAGTAAGTCTTACCTGCTTTCTGTTTTAATGAAGTTGCAAATCAGGAGTTTAATAATATTTCTATGTCCAGCTTTTTCATTTCCATCACTTTAGCCATCACTCTTTGTGCTCTTGCAGGGTCACTCATCAGCTTACCTATTACTTTGGGTACTATTTGCCATGACACGCCAAACTTATCGCTAAGCCAGCCGCATCTTGATTCTTTGCCACCTTCAGTAAGCTTATTCCAGTAGTGGTCAATCTCTTCCTGTGTTTCACATTCTACCATTATCGACACGCCTTCATTAAATGTAAAATTGTGATTGCCTGTGCCATCCATTGCTGCAAACATTTCACCGTTCAGGGCAAAATGTCCAAATTTTAAATTGCCTTCCGGTTGCGCTTCGTTTATTTTGTAGATGTCTATGTGAAAGATGGTTGAGTTGGGAAATATAGATGTATAATGTTTTATTGCATCCTGCCCATTGCCGCATTGATCGCCTACAAACAAAAAAGATGTTATGATCTTCTGCGCACCTTCGCGCAATTTGTCGAGCAACAGTTGCCATGTCATTCCAAACTTATCAACTACCCAGGCATACTTTTCACCCCAAGGATATTTATCTAAAGCCATCATGGCCATTCCGCCTTCGAAAAGCTTGTTATAAATACGCTCTATTTCTTCATTCGTCTCGCAGGTAACAAATAAAGAAATGGAAGGATTAATTGTAAACATGGGTCCGCCGTTTAAACCCATCAGTTTTTTGCCTTCGATCTCAAACTGCACAACCATTGGTGTATCTGTAGTAATTTTTGAATTGCTGAAAACACTGCAATAAAAATCAGCCGCTTCTTTAGCCTTTCCGTCAAACCACAGGCAGGGAAAAATATTGTTGTTCATTGTTGAATTTTTTTAAGATGATTAAAGTTTTGTACAATGCTGCAACAAAAATAGCGGTTCAGGTTCATGTTGTAGGGTGGGTATTAAGACATTCTTGAGTGGCAAGTGCGACAAAATAAAAACAACAGGAGGACTTCCTGATAAAGAGTTTCCCCCTGTTGCAAAAGAAAGAAAAAGCTCAATGGAAGAACTATAGTTGTCAAAACATACAATTGACTCTTTGCCTTGTCGAATAAAGAATGAAAAGTACACGAGTGCGACGCAACGATTGACTCATAGTAGTAATCCAGCCCGATTCAAAAAAACTTCTACTTACCTTTTTTATCTCGTCATTGCGAGGAGGAACGACGAAGCAATCCCCGTAATAGTAAGCCTGTTCAAACAAAATGGGATTGCTTCGTACCTCGCAATGACGAACAACTGTACGGTTATCGGCAGGAGGAATGACGAAGAACTCTTACCCGTCATTGCGAGGAGGAACGACGAAGCAATCCCCCCAATAGTAAGCCTGTTCAAACAAATGGGATTGCTTCGTGCCTCGCAATGACGATAAATTGTTCCGTCGTTTCGAAGAGGAACGACGAAGCGATCCCCGCGAATAGTAAGCCTGTTTAAACACAATGGGATTGCTTCGTACCTCGCAATGACGAAGAAAGCACACCGCAAAACAATCATTCTCCTTCAACTATATCAGCTTTCTTAGGCTTTCTCCATTGGTTTGTTTCGGCCCCGCACATCTTCACAATTTTAGGTATGAATTTTCCGGTCACCTCTACCAGTTGCTGCTGGCTCTGCATGACTGCGTTGATGTCTTTGTAAGCAAAAGGCGCTTCATCCAGTCCACCTCCCAGCAGCTTTACGCCCTGTTTTGCCAATTCTTCTTTTAAAGCATGTTGAGTAATGGAAGCCATGGCAGCGGTGCGGCTCATCTTTCTTCCGGCGCCATGTGATGCAGAGTTTAAAGAAGCAACTTCACCTTTGCCCTTCACAATAAAACCAGGTGCAGTCATAGAACCGGGAATAATGCCAAGCACATCTTTTCCTGCAGGTGTAGCGCCCTTTCTGTGTACGATCACTTCTTTGCCTTCGTACATTTCCTTCCACGCAAAGTTGTGGTGGTTTTCTACCATCTTCATTGGTTGTCTTCCCAACTGTTTTGCAATTTTTGCATGAATAATATGGTGACACGCACTGGCATAATCGCCGGCTAAGTTCATCGCCAGCCAGTATTCAATACCCTCCTGCTCATCGAGGTTAAACCATGCAAGATTACTTGCTTCCTGCGGCAGTCTTCTTTTTTGCTTCGCGATCTTGGTGTAGTGATTGGCAATGTTTGCACCCAAAGCACGTGACCCCGAATGTGATAAGAAACCAAGATAAGTGCCTGCATCAATTCCTAAAACAGGATCCTTTTCAGCGATCTCCACTACTCCGAACTCAGCAAAGTGATTGCCGCTGCCTGATGAACCCAATTGTCTCCATGCCCTGCCCTGCAGGCTTTTCAATACTTCTATCTCATTGAATTCGGGTCTGTCCATTACTTCATCATTCTCCGGTTGCCTGAACATGGCGCCGCTTCCAAACAAAGTTGCTTCTGAAAGTTCTCTTACAAAAAATGCCTCTTTGCTCTTCAGATCCTGTACATCGATGTCGAAAATACTCAGGCACATTCTGCAGCCAATGTCAACGCCAACACCATAAGGAATTACCGCGTTTTCTGTAGCCAGCACTCCGCCAATCGGCAGACCATAACCATGATGCGCATCCGGCATTAATGCGCCTGCAACAGCAACCGGTAATTTAACTGCGCAATCCATTTGGTGAAATGCTCCCTGCTCAATGTGCTCGGCGCCAAACGTGTTGAAATGAACACCGGTGGTATTCAATGAAATCTCACCGACGTTTACTTTTTCTTCGGGCAGTAATGCATTGGCTATTTTGCCAAGCGCTTCATCTTCTTTATATGCCGCCGGATCGTCCAGCACTTTTTTCAAAACATCCAAAGCATCTTCAAGCGAATGATGTTTGTAATGCTTTGTTATTGCATGAATAGCCATGCTAACAACAGGTCCTTCGGGATAACCGATCGCCCTGATGTCTTTTCCTCTTATTTGTAATTTGCTCATTGTTTGTTTATTTGTCTGAACTGGGATTTATGGGATGGAGGGATGAAGGGGATAATTCTGATTTCTGATATCCCTATCCCATCAATCCCAAAAATCCCACTATCCCAGTTCAGATTAATTTTCTAAAATTGTTTCTCTTCTAAACCCAATCACATTCACCTGCTTTGTTTCAAACGCCTGCTCATGTTGATTGCTTACTTCTGCTACCGTCATAGGCTTTGTAATAATGCTGTCAAACCCCAAATGATTTGATAACTTTTGCGCCTTGCCAACCGATAGTTTCCCAAACTCATACTTCGCTATCAACCTGCCTTTACGCGTTAACGCACTATCAACCATAGTAAGCGAACTGTTAAACGTACATATCAGCTGCACATTCAAAAAATCAGCAAGCAAACCATCAGAAATATTCAGCAGATTCGATACTGCCGAACTTCCACTCAGCTTCCTGTCCATGATAATGTTTTCAGCATCCTCAATCACAATCACCGTGTTTGGATTATCAATCAGCAGGTCAATAAATCCGGGGTCGGTTAAATCACAAGCGACATTGGGAGACAAAAACAGCACACGCTTTTTTATCTTGCCTATTAAGTAACGCAGGTAAGTTGTTTTACCTGTTCCGGGAAAACCATGAAGCAATACGATGCCTTTGTCATCCTTCTTATTCAATCTTGTTCTTATTACTTCGTCCACATTGGCAAAGTCATCTTCATAAAAAATACCAAGGTCAAGCTTTGTTCTTTTTATCTCCATTGCTTTCAGATCGAGCCCATTGTTCTCCTTCACAATCAGGTTTATCTCAAGGGGTTTCCGACGTTGCCTTTCTTTAAATTTATTTACCAGCAATGTCAACTCATCCACAAAACCGTCACCCATTCCATTGTATAAGATCGTACAATAATCTTCATCAAATATCAACAGATAATCATTGTCAAGAAGCACAATTGTTTCATCAAAATTGTAACGCTTCTTCTTCCTGTCGTACTCCCTGTACTGGTATATGTCAACAATATTTTTTGCATACTTTTTCTTACAGGCAGCAAAAGCTTTTTCACCATCAATGCCATAGCTATAACTTACACTTGGCAACTTATCAAAGTGATACATGTACATAGCCTTGCTATCAAGATAATGTCTGCCAAACACACTGTTGGCGCTCATTGTCTTTTGCGTATTTATATTGTTCATTTTTTCTTTTTCAAATAGTGATAAAATTATTCTCCTCTCCACATCGTGGAGTGGCTTTCCAATTCATTTCTATTTCATTACAAGGACACGCATAGCTGTAAGTTTTAATTGTTTTATTTTTCTTTTGGGTAACCAGCGATATAACTTTATTCAACATCGTTGTGTCACTCACTTGTACTTTATGATTCCTTATTCATCGTCATTGGCATAAACGAAGCATTCTGATGATAGTATATGATCCTTCTCTAAGTACTATTTAAATTGCAATCAAACACCTTAACTATTTTTATTAAATTGCAATAAATAAATTTTTATGTCCACATCTGCTTTCGTTAAGATTAAACAAGAGTCATCTAAGCCCCAATCAATGTCTAAAGAAGCAATGGTTAAGAAAATGCTTGCGGATCAAAAGCTGATTCGCGAAGCAATTCAAAACGGCGTCTCATTTTCAGAATTGAGAGAAAAACATGGATTTAAGTTTGCAACCGTATAACTACACAGTTCTAAAGCCCGATTATTATTCTTTCATCACAGAAAGCGGAGACGAATATTTTTGCTATTTCTCATCGTATGCCGATTATTTTTCTGATTATCCCCGCATAGCACCACATATATTTTCTTTCAATTTAGAACTTCGTAAAAAGCGTTTGAAACATAAAGGAATTGACAAACGTATTGCTGATACAGTAATAACCATAGTCGGACACTTCCTTTCCGGACTTATCAACGCTGTCGTTTACGTTTGCGATTCATCTGATGGCAAAGAGTCTGTTCGTTCACGCAAGTTCATAAGCTGGTTCAATTTCTACCATTATGAATTTTCTGATATTCTTCAGATTAATTCCAATTTTAAAGTAGGAGGTATGATGCTTTATACCGCTCTCCTCGTTCACAAAAAGAATAAACAAATGAAAGAATTTGTGGAAGCGTATATTGATTTTACAGAAGACAACGATAAGTAGTTCTCAAACCGCGTCACTTATAATATTCTTCCCTCATCTCCACCAATAATTTATCTATTTCATCCACATCAGGCTCATTAGGTAAATTCGAGTTTTGATACAATAAAGGCAACTCATTTTTCAATATTTCAGCCTTGCTTACCAGTTCATCGTACTCATATTTCCCCTGCTTAAGGCCTAACAAAAAATCCCTGTCTTTTCTAAAAACATTTATCGTATTCTCTATTGCTATTTCTTTAGCCACAAGCAACAACCTAAAAACATGCATCATGTTTTTAGAGTCATAGTTTTTACCGTGCGACATGGTTGTTTTATATCGTTCCTCATTCCGTTTAGCAACCCAATCCCAGTACGATTTATATCTTTTACAATAGCCTGAGTAAGCATCCTTATTAAAATACATCATTCCAACAGGCACCTCACTTTTGGGAATACTGCTAAGATTTACATCGTTTGACTTTTCATTTTTTATCACTCCTGCATATCTTATTTCATCAGAGTAATAAAGGTTGTAACAATCCTTCAAATGCGCAATTGCCGATAAGCCAATTTTTTCCTGTGTTAGCTGCTTTCCCTTAAGAAACTGCTCTAATAATACAGCTTCTTTATTTACATACACAAAACAAAAATCCAGCACCGACTTCCTTTCTTCTTCCTCTGGATTCAAGATTTTCTTTTCCAATCCATACGCCTTTTTTATTTGTGTAAAAGCATAATTGGCAAAGGTCTTCTCACACAG
>CAXUMK010000031.1:12079-33555 GCA_964251885.1 uncultured Segetibacter sp.
GACAAGAACATCTCCGGTTTTAGCCGGTTCATAACAGCATCTTTATGCAAAACACATTGTTCCGGTAAGCTTAACATTTCAAGTATATTGGGGTTGTTCTTCGAAAGCAATTCCATGAAACGCTTCAGTTCATAATACACAATATCGTTCGTCTCGTTGCTTACCTGTTCCGTATATTCCAAACCATAAAACTGATGTTTGGGCAAAACAAAAACTCCTCTTATATCTGTATCAGAAGCGGGTGTATCGAGGTTGTAAGCTTTGCTTCCTGTTATGGCTTCAAACACCAGCATACCATTGTCTTTCACCCTATCTATCGTCAGTTTTTGCATTCAATGTTTTTAAAAAGAAATCGTTTAATAAAGAATAGTCCGTATCGTTTACACCAAGGTTTTCTTTCGATGCCTCTATCAAATCCCACAATTCTACAATCCACTTATTCAGTCCCTCATCTTTCAAGTGCATATACTTTTCAGTTACTGTAGCCTTCAACGCTATCAGGTTCCGTAGTTGCTCTCTTTTATCCTCATCAATATAAACCATCAACCCTTCTATATGCATTGGCAAAACTGATTTGTCTTTTATTATCCAAAGGCACGAAAGCAAAGAGCGTATCAGGTAAAAATAGCCTTTCAGCTTCACCTCATTAGTATCACGCATATCTTCCCAAAACTTTTCAGCCAATGAATAGTGATGATAAAAGACTGCTGTTGGCGAATAATAAGCATCTATTAAATTTGTAAACTCATTCTTAAATAACGCATCCGTGTAATACTCTACCGGCGATTGAAACCTTTCTATTAAAGCTGCGTTTGATTTCTTCAGCAATTGCAAACTTTTCCTTAAGTCCCAACCCGTTATATCCAAATCATCCTGCATCACTTCAAGCGTATCTTTTCTAACATCCAAATGCAAATACCAATCTCTTTGATGCATGTAAATAAACCGCACATCATAATCACTATCAGGCGATGGAAAACCCCATGCCCTGCTGCCTGTTTCACAGGCATAGAGGATTTTTATTTTCTTCTGCTGCTCTATTTGCCGCAACATCTGTTGTATGTTTTCCATTGCATTTTATTTTTTATGTACCCAGCATCAGACTCTCTATTAAGCATCCGTTGCGTCGCACTCTTGTACTGTTTGATATTGTATTCGGCTTTTTTCCTCAACAGAAAATAGTCGTAAATTGCATCAGCATCTCAATCTCACATTTTAAATTATTATTCATGGTTACTTCCGAAATACGCAGCCGTATTCATAAGCTTGTTGATGAAGCAGATGAATCTCAATTAGGTGCTTTATTAGAAGTTTTAGAACCTTCTTCTGACCGCTATACCCAGGAAGAATTGGCTACATTCTATAACCGGGTGGAGCTCTTTGAACAAAGCGGAAGCAAAGGATTTTCTCCAGAAGAATCACATGCTCAAATCCGCAATAAGCACAAGCAGCATGGCATATAAACTTATCATTTCTCCCTTTGCCCACGAGGAAGAAGACGAAGCTTATCAATGGTATGAAAAGCAACGTCCTGGTCTCGGCGACGAATTGTTAGAAGAACTTTCAAAAGCCTATCATAAAATTCTTCTAAATCCTGAACACTTTGGTTTCATTGATGCCAAAAAAGAGCTACGTGATTTTCTCATAAACCGCTTTCCTTTTCTTATTGTTTACAGGATTAATGGAAATACTATTGAAGTGATTGCAGTTCACCATGCAAAGAAGCATCCTTCCAAAAAATACGGTTCTCCAAACTAACTTTTACTTCAAATCCAGGTTTATACTATTGCACTACCTTATTCGCACAGCTTGAACTTGCAAAAGCGTATGGCTTTGCTTTGAAAGCGAAACCCATTCCCATTATATACCCCATAGCTTCCTTTAAAGCATCGTTGCTTTTAAAGTTTGGATTGGTGTTGATGTCTGCATGCACTTCCATCTCTACATTAAATGCAGTAAACAAATCGCACAACGCAAAAGCAACATCAATGCTTCTTGCAACTTCCTCCAACATCCGCTGCTTGATTGCCAACTTGCGTGTGGTGATTTCATTGTTGATGTACATGAAAGCGCCCTTGCCTTTTCTTACAAATACAATTACGGTAGCAAACTCTGTTTCTTTGCCCTTCACCTGGCTGTCGGTACCAATACATACACGCATGTCATTACCCGCTTCCCGCTCACGCATCAACGCTTCTCTGACTTCATCCTTAATTGGTATATAGATCCGTTGACCATTCAACTTTCTCCATTGCTTTTGCTGTTCCATTGTTTTTTGTTTTTATATCATTCATTGTTCGTCATTGGCAGCAAAGCGAAGCAATCCCCTGCACAGAAAGCTGTCAAAGTCATGGGATTGCTTCGTCGTTCCTCCTTATAATGACCTCCACTCTAACCCTTTTAAAAACAAGAAGTAACGTATGGATGTCATTCAGCTTTTTTTCTTTTTTTGCTCCGAAAAGTCGTTACTCCCAATGACGGAGCAACTTGCGCGGACTGAAGGATTTGAACCTTCAACGCCGGGTTTGGAATCCGGTCTGTTACCAATAACATGCAAGCCCGCATTAATGGACGAAACAGGATTCGAACCTGTACTATCGGTTCTTCAAACCGCTGCTCTACCATTGGAGCTATTCGTCCGAAGAGGATGAAGAAAGACTTGAACTTTCAACCCTTCCGTTAACAACGGAACGCTCTGCCATTGAGCTATTCATCCAAATAAACAGGGTAATGATCCGACAAGAGTACATGGTGCTCTACCAACTGAGCTACTTGTTTCACTTACGCGAACAGGCAGGAATCGAACCTGCGACATCCCGGTTATCAGTCGAAGTAACTCTTATCTACGACACCTGTTTGTTGGTCCGGTGAGACTTGAACTCACAACTCCCGGTTTAAAAGACCGGTACTCTAACCATTGAGCTACGAACCAAAACCTCATCCTCCAACTCCTTCTCCTGCAGGAGAAGGAGCGGTACATTTTACATTACCAAACTTCATTTCTTCCACATCAACTTCACATCTTTCTTTAGCCACTTTAGGGATCGGGGTATAGGAGACTGGACTCGAACCAGCAACCTCATGATTCCAGATCACGAATTCTACCAATTGAAATACTCCTATATATTATTGTAGTCTGTAAGGGAATTGAACCCTCATCTTCGAGTAGAAAGCTCGAAATCCTAAGCCATTAGACGAACAGACCAAAATGAAGAATGAGCAACAGGACGACCAGCGACTGTTTAACTGAGCTACCATTCCAAAAGCATCTTTGAAATAGGCAGGACTTGAACCTGCGACCTTTACATTTACACGTAACGCTCTAACCCGAAGTAACGCTGCTCTACGGCATCATTAATAAGTTTTAAGAGAGTAACAAAATCGAATAGAACATTTTTTTCCGCCATCATGTTTGAACATGAACAGGGGTTGAACCTGCACAACCTTTTGGTCATAAACTTTCGTTTACTGCGTCTACCGAAGTATTTCTATTCTACGACATCTCTTATAAGTTTATGAAAGGGTAAAATTCAACAAGAGCTTTTCATGCCGATGAGGCATGGTTAGATTCGAACTAACATAATCCAATGAAGTATCTCTTATCTACGACACCTTTCAATATTATATCAAGGAGTAACAGGCGAGTTGAGTCTTGGGGCACGGCGGGCTGGGAGTCGAACCCAGAATAGAAAATTGCTTCTCTACTTCCTCCCCTTAATTGGCTGCGAAGTATCTCATCTCTACGACATCCTTAATTTCTTTTTTTGCCACAAAGTCGCTAAGACACTAAGTAGTGCCAACACACTTACTCCTCTTTGTGCCTTCGTCCTTTGTGGCTATAACTGTTATTTTCAAAGAACTTTTTTTGGTACTATAAACCTTTCTTGCATACAGCAGATTGCTTCGTCGTTCCTCCTCGCAATGACGAGGAAATTGTTGCATCATGAATCTACAAAGTACAAGTGAGTGACACAACGATGTTTAATAGCAGTACAAATGCTAAGTACATAATTGTCTTTATCTCTTTTCTCCCTTTAGGGTCGGGGCTTCGGAAATTAAGCAGCGGAACACGGTAGCTCCGCTGCTATCATCCTTATAATCCTACTCATCCCACACATACCAGTTCAGACATTTATACCGTTGATTACTTCCAATGCATCGCTGCCATTTTCAAGCGCTTGCAGCACGTCAAAAACTTTGTCGCTCCAACCGGCAATTAAGTGTACGTCGTTCGTTTGTACGCTCAGCGGAGTGTTGCCATAACCGCTCAGGTCGAACAAATACAGCTTTGCATTGGGTGCCATTTGCTTGTATTGTTTCCACAAGCCGCTGATGCTGGTGCCGGTCAATTGGTTTGCGATGTTGCTGTTCCAAAGCTGGCAATCGGTGAACATCATCACCTTATCAATTACCATTTTACGCTGCAACAAATCTTCGATCACCAGGTAACCATTGGTGCTATAACCTACTTCGCCTTCGCGGCTGTAGAACTCCTGCACATTGCTTAAGATGTTGTTGCGTGGCACGTTGATCACCTTCCACTTGTCGCCAAACATACCGGTGATAACATTGCTGCAACGGCTTTGCAACAGCATCGCCAACATCAAACCAATGTCGAAGTTTTGGATCTTGCTTCGTGCGCTGATGGCTTTTTGCATGCTTCCGCTTACGTCGGCAGCGATGACCACTTTGGTGTTTGCATCGAAGCCTTTAATGTTGGCTGCGCTAAACATTACGGCTTGCTCCAATGCCTCCAACACCTTGTGTGCACGACCATCTTTCAACTCCTTCAACTCGCGGTAAGCACTCAAAAACCTGAATGGCAATTGCTTGCTTTTTGCCACAGCATACTCGTTGCCGATGTAGCTGCAAACCTTGTCCAGCGCATCGTTGCTCACTTCCGCTTGCAGGATGTTTCGAAGGTTCCGCATCAAAGCCATGTAACCAAGCTTGTTACTCATGATGAGCTCTTCCCACTTTGCACGCACCGCCAATTGCTTAGCCGCATCGCTCTCAAACTTTTGCTGACCCAATGCACTCAACTCAACCTCCCAGGTGTATGGCACCTGCAATTCATCCTTCACAATTTTATCGAACAATGCCTGCTGTGCTTCGTCCTTTGCCTTTGGATGAACCAGGAACAATGCGTCCTTCAACTTCACATTTGCATCGCGGTTATACTTTGCAAACTGGTACTCATCAAACTTGTTGAAAGCCGCCGCCAAACCCTTTTGCAATTGCTTGCTCAACCGGTTCAACTGCTTAACATTTTTACGTTCGTTTGCCAATGCATAGTAGCTCAACAACTCGGCGATCTCATCTGCACGCTGCACCACACGTTCAGCCAATGCAGCTACCAAACCATCACCCTTGTGTTGCTTAGCCAACTCAACAGTCAACACCAATGGCACACTTCTCAAATTCATTTGCTCACGTGCATACACCGCCAACTTTGCCACAAACTGTGCATCATTCTTTGCCATCAGTTCCTTTATTCTTTCCAAACGCGTATCTGCACTTTCATAAAACTTATCGCTGAATGCTGCGGTTACCACTGCCGTATACAACTCCAACTGTGGAGTTAATACATAAGCCTTTGCACCTTCATAATTGGTAGTGCAGTTCTTGTTCTTTAGGCTAAAATTGAATTTCATTTTGGTATCCTCCTTTTTCAAGCCCCCAACCCCTAAAGGGGAGAAGAGAGATTGTGTTTTTATTTTTATGTACTAAGCATTTGTGCTGCTATTTAGCATCCTTGCGTCGCACTCTTGTACTTTGATTTCTTTATTCAGCAAGACCTCATCCTCCGTCTCCTTCTCCTCGCGGAGAAGGAGCGGTGCTTCATAACATTGCAAACATTTTATCTTCCACATCATCCTCGATCATTGGCTCGTCATTGCGTGGCAAGAAGCAATCTGCTGACTGCATCGCATCCTGTTGCTATTCATTAAGCGGATTGCTTCGTCGTTCCTCCTCGCAATGACGGGCACAAAAAAAGCCCGGTCATTTTTTTGATGACCGGGCTTTCCTCTGCGTGCTGAAACACTTACTGCTTCTGCATTCGAAAATTCTCCGGTCGTTTATGTGTAAACTCATTACTCCTTGTAAACAGCACACAATAATCCCTATGTAACAAAGCGTTTATTCTCTCTCCTGCCTTTAGGGTCGGGGCTGCACTACGCCATTGCTGCTGCTGACTGTGTTTGCTATGTAACTGTTTCATTTGTTTTTGTCTTTTCTATTTTATTGTATGCAAGTGTTGTAGACTTTGCATAAACTGTTTTAAAATTATTATTTTCTTCTCTCTTCTCCCTTTCAGGTCGGGCTTCTTATTCCCCTTTAGGGGTTAGGGGTATAAAAAAACCCCGCTTTTTCAGCAGGGCTTTATGTGTATGGTCAGTTTTGATCTTGTAAACTTACTCATCAACATTACATGCCCCGCAATCAGTATAATCCATTAACGGACTAAACCAATTTTTTGTTTCAATATGTATCTGTGAGCGTTGCATGATTGTTTGTTATTAGGATGCAAATATGAAACTATTTCTTTTAATACAACAAATTTAATTTTCGTTTTCTTAACATTTTTTTTCTGTACAACTTGAAATAGCTAAAGTTAACAAGCTACAAGTTCTATATGATTTGTTGAGTTAGTAAAATATCGATGGCCTTTATTTTACATCGGTTAATTCTACTTTACCAACGTATGTTTTTCGTGTACTTTCTGCAAAAGCTGCCATAAAAAGATAGGGCACAAGTGAGTGACACAACCGGAGTTACTATGAAATACAACTGACGGTTACCCATAAACTACAATACTAAAACATGGGAAAGTAGAATTAAGTAGTTGCTTTTTTATCCATTGCCACATCTGCCAGATTCGAATTTATTCTGTTGAATAAACGGATGCTGATTAAACATATCCAAAGTAAGAAAAAAAGAAAGGTAACTCTTTGAACTAACGGTAAATATAATCTTAGACCATTACCGTAGTACAGAATATTGTTGAGTGCAACAAGCATCAGGTTAAAAATACCTAACCAAAAAAGGCTCATCCATTTTAGCTTACGCAGTCCGGCAAAAGTTCCAAAGACTGCGATGAGGCCAAAAAGGCTTGCCACATTTATAACTATGTCATGAAGATGTGTAAAAAGAAACATCCCTATTGTCATAGCAACTGTACCTGAGATTTGAATGGCAAGCCTGCTGTTCTTTTTAAATGTAATATGTTGTGGAAAGATGTACCAAAACGCTGCAAGTGTAACACATAAAATAAACATTGCAGTGAGAGCAAAAGGTCTTGCAGGATTGAGTTGCCCGTTAATAGCATTTTCGTTGAGTAAGTTGCACCAATAGTTTTGAGTCCAGCTAAATCCTTTCGAGTTTTTGTCAGCCTGTGAACCGCCAGGATAAAAAAGTGTAGAAATGTATACAGAAATATGAAAACAACGATCCCGAATAAGGGCATTAATACTAAGATGTTTTTTCTTTTATTATCATTTATTTGCAAACTATAGATGCAGGATTTTTTGGTACAGTAGTTTTAAAAGTGTCCTTTTTGCTCAGCCAGCCATTAATTCATTCTTTCACCATCGCTGCCGCAGCCGCATCCATAAACCAAACTACATCTCCATTTACAGGTGCGATAAGTTGTGCAGGGTATTCGTCGTAGTTTTTTTCGTCCTTTAAAATATGATGGACGGCTTCTGCTTTTCCACTTCCAAAAACAAGAAATGCAATGTGATGAGCAAGATTAATTAGCGGAGCAGTAAAAGTAATGCGATACACCTGCTGGTCGTGAAGAAAAACTTCCTTTACGCCAACTTCGGTTGCATGAATAATATCTGTGTGCGGAAATAAAGAAGCTGTGTGCGAATTGTCACCAAGGCCAAGTAAAATCAAATCAAACTTTGGTTCGTTATCACCAAAATGCTTTTCGATTTGTTGCTGGTAATCTGCAGCAGCAGCTTCAGGTGACAAAGCGGTATTGATTGCAAAGATTTTATCAGGTGTAATACGAAGCGGTTCAAAAAGAGCCTTTGCCGCCATCAAAGCGTTGTTGTCAGGATCGTTTGCAGGTACATAACGCTCATCACCGAAGAAAAAATAAACTTTATCCCATTCTAACTGTGTATGATATTCAGAGGCAAGTAATTCAAACAACCCTTTTGGCGAACTACCCCCGGAAAGTGCAACTGTAAATGTTTCTTGCTTTGCAATCGCTTCTCCTGCAATTTTTACAAAGTATTCTGCTGCTGCGTGCAATACTTCTTTCGTTGTTGTTGAAATATGAAGCATACTTATTTCTTTTTATGATTAGCAGGAAGTGTCACCCAATGATAACCATCGCGGGCAATTAATGCTTCGGCAATCTCCGGCCCCCATGAGTCGGCAGAATAATTAGGAAAGTTTACGCTTTTTTTAGACTCCCACGAGCTAAGGATGGGCATAATGAGCCCCCACGCAGCTTCAACCTGGTCGCCACGCATAAACAAGGTTTGGTCTCCCATAATAGTATCTAACAACAATGTTTCATACGCTTCGGGAGTATAACTTGTATAAGCGCTTTCATAATCAAATACCATGTCAACCGTGTTAAGCACCATATCTAAACCTGGTCTTTTTGCCTGCACCTGCAAACGTATACTCATCTCGGGCTGAATGCTGATGATTAACCGGTTTTGCTGCCAGTTGTCAGTGGCCTCGCCGGGGAATATCAAATGCGGTACATCTTTAAATTGTATGGTTATGATAGATGATGCCTCGTGCAGCCGTTTACCCGTTCTTACATAAAACGGAACATTTTGCCAGCGCCAGTTATCTACAAAAAACTTGATGGCGGCAAAAGTTTCGGTATTTGATTCAGGGTTTACTTTTGGCTCTTCGCGATAAGCAGGAACATGCTTGCCTTCTATCCAGCCTTCGCCATACTGACCTCTTGCAGTATTTTTTCTTACGTCTTCAGAAGAAAACGGACGCATTGCACGCAGCACATCTACTTTGCGGTTGCGTACTTCTTCGCCTACAAAAGTCACAGGCGGTTCCATCGCTATCAGGCAAAGCAACTGCAGAATGTGATTTTGAACCATATCTCTTAGAGCACCGGCGCCTTCATAATAATCGCCACGTTCTTCAACACCTAATCTTTCTGTTACAGATACCTGTACATATTCTATGTAGTTGCGGTTCCAGATGGGTTCAAAAAGAGAGTTGGCAAACCTGAAGGCAAGTATGTTTTGAACCGTTTCTTTTCCGAGGTAATGGTCTATGCGGTAAATCTGCTTTTCCTGAAAAAGACCGCCGAGCAACTTGTTTAAGCCAGTCGCTGAGTCAAGGTCGTGACCAAAAGGTTTTTCTATAACTATCCGTGTATTCTCAGCATCGTCTGCCAGTTTACAGGCAGCGATATTTTCAGAAATGACCTTGAAAAAATTAGGCGAAACAGCGAGGTAAAAAATAACTGTCGCTTTTGCCTGCCATTCATCCTCGTGTTTTTTTATACGCTCACCAAACTCCTGGTAGGCTTGTTGTTGGGTAACATCTGATATCTGGTAAAATATATTCTTCGAAAAATCCTCCCATTTAGCAGGATCGGCATGACCTGAACGAGAGAACTGGTTAATGTCTTCAAGAAGATTATTTCTATATACTTCATCCGTGTATTTTGTACGACCTGTGCCTATAATAGAAAAATGTTCTGGCAACCAATTATCTAAAAAAAGGTTGTACAAAGCAGGTGCAAGCTTGCGTGAATTTAAGTCGCCTGTTCCGCCAAAGATGATAAATATTGTAGGTTTCGATTTACTGTCTATGCTCATTGTATAAGAATTAGATTTGTTATTAATTATTATCCCCTATCTCTACGTACCAGTGTTCTTTTACTCTTTTTTATTTTTTAGTCGGCACAAGAAATTCTATTCGGCATCGTTGTGTCACTCACTTGTACGGCAACAAAAAATTAGCCCGTCTGTTTTACAAAGTTGATTGTTTATCACGGATTACTGGTTATTACATTACTTATATCAAATGCCCTCTTAAAATAAAAGTGTTCCATCGCTGTAGATGTTCCAAAGGGAATAACGCTTACAAGTGTCCATCCAATCGAAGACATATAATTTAAAACGTCAGTCGAAGTTTTTAGTTCGTTTACCTTTCTCAATTGGACTAATACTAAACTGTCTTTAAACAAGAACAAACTATCAGACTCACCAAAAGAAATCACCGCTTTTGTTTTGACTGTAAATCCATTCCTGGGTTCTATTATAACCTGGCAAAACTTTTCAATTTTAGTTTGGGCCAAAGAAAATGAGTTGAATGAAAAGACAGAGATCAAAACACATCCAATTATCTTTTTCATTTTATTACTTTCTCATTTATACTCTTCGCCTATAAGTTTCCCGCTAACGTGAGCAAGCAGTGCATTGCCAAATAAAGAACAAATTGTCTCAAGTGTGATCCTTTTCTTTCCTTCCACTGGAAGAAAAGAAAACGACAAATCCATGATTGCAACGATGTAAAATAGTAGCAACATTGCCCGGCTCATAATGTACTGCACATTTTATACAACTTAAAGCATAGTAAAAAGAAAAAATTATTGCCCTACTCCCGTGCCTAAAGCCGTTACAGGATCCTGCGACCAGTGTGTATGGAAAAAGCCCTCTTTACCAATTAGCTCATACGTATGTGCACCAAAATAATCGCGCTGTGCCTGAATAAGATTGGATGGCATCTTTTCACTTCTAAAAGAATCGAAGTAGCTTAATGCAGCAGTGTAAGCAGGTATGGCAAGTCCGCTTGTAATGGCACCTGCAATTACCGACCTTGTCGCCTGCAATGTCTCTGTAACCTGTGCTGCCACGTTTTCATTCAGCAACAAATGCTCAAGGTTTTGGTTGCCTTCATAAGCAGCATAAATGTCGTTTAGAAATGTAGAACGAATGATGCAGCCGCCACGCCATATTTTGGCTATCTCCTGCAGTTTAAGGTTATAATTATAATTCTTGGAAGCCTGGTAAAGCAGGTGCATCCCCTGGGCATAACTTATTATCATGCTGAAGTAAAATGCCTGTTCGAGATTGGTGAGAAAATCTTCTTTGCTTTGAATGTTTAAACGAGGTAAAGTTTCTCCATAAACAGATGCTGCCTGTGTTCTCAATGCTTTGTATTTAGACAAGTCGCGCATGGATACTGCTGTGTCTACAACAGTAATCGGTGTTTCCAGGTCATAAGCAACCTGGGATGTCCATTTGCCTGTGCCTTTTGCCCGTGCCTGATCTTTAATGTCATGGAGCAACAAATGGTCTGAACCCTCATCTTTAAAAGAAAAAATATCACGCGTAATTTCTATCAGGAAAGACTGTAGCCGACCTTCATTCCATTTTTTAAAGAGATCATGAATTTCGTTTTCAGGCAACTGAATACCCTTTGACAGCAATTCGTATGTCTCTGCAATCAGTTGCATCAAACCATATTCAATTCCATTGTGAACCATTTTCACAAAGTGTCCCGAAGCGCCTGGACCGATATACGTAACACAAGGTTCATTATCAACATGAGCAGCTATTTTTTCAAGAACAGGTTTTACAAATTCATAAGCTTCCTTATCACCGCCCGGCATCATGCTTGGGCCTTTACGGGCACCTTCTTCTCCACCCGATATTCCCATTCCAAAAAAGTGAAGATCCTCTTTTGCAAGCGCTTCAACCCTAATGATCGTATCAGTAAAATGAGAATTACCTCCATCAATTATAATGTCACCTTTTGAAAGTAAGGGTTTCAGATCGCTGATAACACTATCAACAATTTTTCCTGCAGGTACCAGCATCATCACCACTTTCGGGGTTTTTAGACTCCCTATAAAATCCTGCAACGACTCAAAGCCTTTCACCGGCACATCTTTTCCCTCTTCGCCAAGTAATCTTACTTTTTCAGGGTCTTTGTCATATCCTGCAACTGCAAAATCGTGCTCTGCCATATTTAATAATAAATTCCGCCCCATCGTACCGAGGCCGATCATACCAAATGTCAATTGGTTTTCTTGTGAGCCATTCATATATTTTGAATTTCTTTTGTGAATTTTATTACTACCAAAGAAGCTAACAGATCTCTGTTAGAAAGGTATGGAATCACCAATAGTTTAGCTTAGTTGCTTTCTCTGTGTTTCAATAGCATCCATCAGCTTATGATAAGGCTTGTTGAATTTTTCAACGCCCTCATCTTCCAACTTCTGTGTTATTTCGTCAATATTGATTCCTGCATTCTTCAACTCGTTCAACACATGTGCTGCATTGTCTGTATCTGATTCCAACAGGTCATTGGCTTCTCCATGATCTCGAAATGCTTCGAGCGTTTCCATGGGAATTGTATTTACCGTTTTTGGCCCTATCAGCGCTTCTACATATTTCACATCGCTGAAAGCAGGATCTTTACTGCCGGTACTTGCCCATAACAATCGCTGCGGCTTCGCACCTTTTTCTTCCAGCTTTTTAAACCTTTCGGTGCTGAATACCTTTTTATAAATTTCATAAGCCATTTTTGCCGAAGCAATGGCCACTGTGCCTTTCAATGCGCTCATGTCTTTTTCTTCAAGTATCGGGTCAACCATTACATCTATGCGGCTTAAAAAGAAACTGGCAACAGAAGCAATATTTTCAATAGGGTTACCGGCAGCCACGCGGTCTTCCAAACCAGAGATATAAGCTTCGGTAACTTCTTCATAGCGAGGAAGGCCAAATAGTAAAGTGACATTTATATTGATCCCTTCACTGATAGCTGTTCTTATTGCAGGCAATCCTTCCGCTGTTCCGGGAATTTTTATCATTACATTCTTGCGGTCAACCAATTTCCATAGTTCTCTTGCCTGTTTTATGGTTCCTTCAGTATCTTTTGCCAAAAGCGGAGACACCTCAAGGCTAACATATCCATCAGCGCCTTTTACATCTTCGTCATAAACCGGCAACAGCATATCTGCTGCACGCTGAATGTCTTTTATAGCCATTGCATAGAACAAGTCTTCGTTATTTGGTTTTTCCTTTGCAAACGCTTTCACGTCGTCATCATAATCCGAACTGCTGCTGATCGCCTTTTCAAATATTGCCGGGTTAGACGTTATTCCTCTTACGCCGTCTTCATCAATCAATTTTTGCAATTCACCTGTGTTCATGATTTTGCGGTCGATAAAGTCAAGCCAAATGCTTTGGTCGAAATCATGAATTTTTTTAACTCTGTTAGCTTCCATTGTATAATTTTTTTAAATGAATTCTTATTAAGAAATTAATGCTTTTGCCCGTTTAACCACATTTTCAACGGTAAACCCAAACAGTTCAAACAATTGTTTTGCGGGTGCAGACTCACCAAATGTGTCCATGCCAATGATGTCTCCTTCATCTGTCACATACTTATGCCATCCCAGGGGAGAACCGGCTTCAACAGATAAACGTTTTTTTAGTTTTTTAGGAAACACTTTTTCTTTATAGGCAGCATCCTGCAACTCGAATAACTCCCATGATGGCATACTGACGACACGTGCCTGAATTCCTTCCTCCTTTAATTTAGCCTGCGCTTCCATAATCAGAGGAACTTCTGAACCGGTTGCAATCAGTATTACCTGTGGTTCTCCTTCTGCTTCAGATAAAATGTAGGCTCCTTTTTCCAACTCAGTTGCAGGAGTATATTTTTCCTGGTCTATCACAGGAAGATCTTGCCGTGACAGGATCAAAGCTACCGGGCCATCGTTGCGTTCAATAGCAAACTTCCATGCCTGTGCAGTTTCATTTGCATCTGCAGGTCTTATTACATTCAGATTGGGTATTGATCTCAATGATATCAATTGCTCAACAGGCTGGTGAGTAGTTCCATCTTCACCAAGGCCAATACTATCGTGGGTATAAATAAAAATAGCCCTGTTTTTCATAATAGAAGCTAACCGAATGGGAGGCCGCATATATTCAGAAAAAATAAGGAAAGTGGCGCCATAAGGTATCATTCCTTCGGATAAAGCAATCCCGTTTAATGCTGCGCCCATGGCGTGCTCACGAATACCAAAGTGAAAATTGCGGCCTTCGGGATGTTCAGGCGTAAAAGACTCATAATCGTTTAAAAAGGTATCGGTAGAAGGAGAAAGGTCGGCGGAACCACCAATTAAACTGGGTAAACTTGAAGCAATGGCATTCAGCGTTTTTCCGGATGCTTTGCGGGTAGCTATTTTCTCTCCTGCTTTAAACTTAGGCAGTTTATCTGCCCAGCCTTCAGGAAGTTTTCTTGCACGCATCATTTCATATTCAGTAGCGAGGTCTGGAAACTCAGCTTTATAAGCAGCATATAATTTATCCCATTCTGCTTCAAGCGGCGCACCCTTTTTGCCCACTTCATTGTAATAACTCAAAACTTCTTCAGGAACATTAAAAGATTTTTCAGGATCAAAACCAAAAAACTTTTTTACAAGCTTTATTTCATCTGCACCTAAAGGAGAGCCATGCGCTCCGGCAGTGTCTGCTTTATTCGGACTGCCATACGCTATATGGGTTCTCACTTTAATCAACGAAGGTCTTTTTGTTTCCTGTTTGGCATTATGAACTGCCGTCTTTATTTTCTCAAGGTCGTTTCCATCGTCAACAACCTGTACATGCCAGTTGTATGCCTCAAAACGTTTGGCTATATCTTCGTTAAAAGTAAGATCAGTATTACCTTCTATTGAAATATGGTTGTCGTCGTGCAGATAAATCATATTGCCCAGTTCAAGATGACCGGCAAGTGACGCAGCTTCTGATGACACGCCTTCCATTAAATCACCATCACTGCAAATGGCATAAATATGATAGTTGAAAATTTCATAACCAGGCCTGTTAAAACGGGCAGCAAGATGCTTTTGTGCAATAGCAAAACCGATACCTTCTGCAAAGCCCTGACCTAACGGACCGGTAGTGATTTCAATACCGTCGGTAATTCCATATTCGGGGTGGCCGGGCGTTTTGCTATGCAACTGCCTGAAATTTTTAATATCCTCTAAAGACAAATCGTACCCCGTAAGGTACAAATAGCAGTATTGCAGCAGGCTGCCGTGACCTGCAGACAACAGAAACCGGTCGCGGTTTGGCCATTTTGAACTTTTGGGATTGTAATTCATACTGTGCGCCCAAAGCACATGTGCCATAGCAGCAGCTCCCATTGGCATTCCCGGATGTCCGGAGTTTGCTTTTTGTACAGCATCGGCAGCTAATACCCTTACGGTATTAATGCCCAACTGTTCTATTGAATTGTTTTGTTCAGACATAGTTATTATTTATTATTGTAGGGATGTATAATTCGCTTTTACTGAATGTTCTTCTTCCTGCCACAACCTTGCGCCTCCTTTAATTCCATCTTTATTCGATACTATTGTTATGTTGGCATCGAGGTCAAAATTCATTTTCTTGGCATTTCCGCCGCCTATATACAAATGGTCGTAGTTGAAGACTGTTTTCAAAATACCGATTACTTTTTGCACCCTTACATTCCATTTTTTTTCACCAATGTCTATCATCGCCTTCTCGCCGATATAGTCGTCGTAATCTTTACTTTTGGTAATGGGATGATGAGCAATTTCCATGTGAGGCAGAAGAGTGCCGTTGTACAATAAAGCCGTTCCAAACCCTGTGCCTAAGGTTACCACAATTTCAAAGCCTTTTCCGTTTACTACACCAAGTCCCTGCATGTCTGCGTCGTTTACCACTTTAGCAGGTTTACCTCCTAAATTGTCGGACAGCAATTTTTGCAGATTGATATTCTGCCATAAAGGAGTTCCCAGGTTAGGAGCAGTTTTTACAATCCCATCTTTTACATAACCGGGAAAACCTGCAGAAATGCAATCGAAAGCAGGAAAATCTTTAATGATCACTTTTATCGTTTTCATCACTTCAGCAGGTGAAGCGGGAACAGGGGTGTCTAATCTTTTATAATCCATTTTTAAAACACCGTCCTTGTCTAATATGGTTCCTTTTATGTGAGAGCCGCCAATATCGATCGAGAGAATATTCTGGAAGGATGAAGAATTTTCCATTTATATTATTGTTATCATTGTTTCAAAACACCGTTATTTCAAAATAACTGTTAAAAGTTTGTTGCTCAAATACTTATAGACAGGCTAAGTTAGCCTTCTAAAGCACAAAGTAAACAAAAACATTAAGTAAAAATATCAGTAAGTGTTTTTACAGGAAGAAAATAAATTGCTAAAGAATTATGCCACATAGCAACCTTTTAAAACCTGTTAAAGGTTCCTGTCCGCTGGTCTCCTAAATTTCCTTCCACACCTTCAAATTATATTTCCTCTTTATTACCTTCGCGCCATGCATAAAATTGTATTGATTACCGGCGCTACTTCAGGATTTGGAAAAGCTATCGCAGAAAAATTTGCTTCGGGAAACTGGAACTGTATCATTACCGGCCGACGTGCCGAAAAGCTTCATGCACTGGCTGATGAGCTTAGAGAAAAGCATTCAGTTCGTATACTAAGTCTTGTTTTTGATGTGCAGCACAAAGACGAAGTACATCAAAATCTCTCAGGCCTGCCTGACGAATGGAAAGACATAGATGTGCTGGTTAACAATGCAGGTCTTGCCCTGGGACGCGACACGTTCGACAAAGGACACATACAGGATTGGGATACAATGATTGACACAAATGTCAAAGGATTGCTGTACGTAACAAAAGCCGTAGTTCCTTATATGGTTGCTAAAAACCAGGGACACATTATAAACATCGGTTCCACTGCCGCTAAGGAAGTGTATGAAAAAGGCAACGTGTATTGTGCGAGTAAGTTTGCTGTTGACGCTATCAGTAAAGGCTTACGTGTTGATTTGCTTCCTCACAAGATAAAGGTGACTGCCATTCATCCTGGTGCAGCAGAAACAGAATTTTCGTTGGTGCGTTTTAAGGGAGATGCAGATAAAGCAGGCCAGACTTATGAAGGCTTTACGCCTTTACATGCCGAAGATATAGCAGACATTATCTGGTATTCCGCCACGCTGCCGGCGCATGTTTGCATCAACGAACTGGTTGTTACCTGCACGGCGCAGGCAAATTCAAACAGTATTTACAGGGGATAAGAAGTGATTTGGTGATTTTGGGATTTGGTGATTTGGTGATTTGAGATGGCTGATTTGAGATTTTTTGGTACCGGCATTTGAATACGCATTTTACATCGTTGTGTCACTCACTTCATCGGCAGTTTCTGTATTCGGCTTGTCTGCTGTTTCATTAGATAATATATTCAGGGATTGATCATTCAGTTCATCTAATTCCTTTGTAATCCAGGTTAGGTTGTTTTTAAACTCAGCATAATCGGGAGAAGCAGTTACAAGTTCTTCCCAAAGCTGCTCTGCCATTTGAATGTATTGGATCGCCTGTTCTTTCGCGGATGCGTTTTTTTTATAAATGGAGCCAAGTCGCGAATAAGAAACAGCGAGGCCGTTTTTAAAAGAAACATTTTGAGGATAAACTTCTGATAGTTCTTCAAACAACTTTTTTTCTTTCTCATAATATTCCAGAGCTTTCTGGTAATTGCTGAGTGAGGCATAGGTTGCACCAAGCTTTTCGTAAGAAACGGCCAATCCGTTTTTAAAATCTGCATTTCCAGGATAAGCTCTATACAGTTCTTTGGTCAACTGTACATCTTGTTCATAATACTTCAAAGCATCATCGAGGTTGCCCAGCAAAGCCTGTATTTCGCCTAATTTTTCGTAAGAAATAGCCAATCCGTTTTTATAAGAAACATTTTGAGGATTGTCCTCATACAGTTCTTTAGTCAATTGCACATCCTGTTCATAATACTCCAGGGCTTTCTCAGGATTTCCCAATAAAGACTGAGTTGAGCCAAGTTTTTCGTAAGACAACGCCAGATTATTTTTAAAATCAGCATTTTGAGGATAAGACGAGAAAAGTTCTTTTTCTAAACGATTGTATTGCTCATAATGCAATAAAGCCTCATCGAGCCTGCCTAAGCCGATATATGCATCGCCAAGGTAATTATAAGAAACTGCTAATCTATTTTTGAAAGAAATATTTTGAGGAGCGCTTTCTAAAAGTTCTTTCTCTATACTGTTGTATTTTAAGTAAAAGTTAAACGCTTCATTAATGTTGCCCATATTCATGTATACCAAACCCAATCTTTGATTTACAACCGAAATGTTCTTCTTATTATTATCCGGGTATTCCATGTACAATGACATGGAAATATTGAAAGCATTTAAAGCTTCACTATATTTTCCAGTTGCGTTGCAAATATCTCCTTCGTCTGAATAAAGGTTAGCCAACCCTTCCTTATCATTTGTAATACTCTTTAAAATACTTATTGTTTGTATTGCCTCCGTGTAAAGGTCTAGATCTTTTTGTATATCTTTCATTTGCCCATATAGCGTTTGCAGTAAAATGCTTTCATTGGGGGAGGTTGCAGCAATAGCTTTTTGTATACGTTCCAGTTCGTGCAGTTTGCCGGTACTGCTATATCCGCCAAGAGAAGAGATTTGGTCACTTCGATTATTATAATAGTCACTTTTACTACTGCTTATTTGCTCTATAACTGAAACATCGGTTTTTAAATCTATCATCAAAGAACGGAATGACCACAGGTCCGGCATTTTTTCCATAATGTCTCTTGCGCTTAATGCCTGTGCTCCCGGAGAAATAAAACAGATCATGGCAATTGGATATTTTGCCAGCTTGTCTCTTCGCAAATTAAGCCCGGTATATTTTTGAGGATCAGTTAAAACGCCTTCAAAATTATTAATGAGAAAAATTCCCTTACCCAGGTCGTAATAGGAGTCAACCATCCCCCGGTAAGAAACTTCTTTGGCATCTGTTTCGAAAAAAGCACGGTCAGGAAAGTGTTGCCGTAAATCTTCCTTTAATTGGTGTATTAATGAATAGTGATTGAAATGTACCAGCACAAAGCGAAAAGCTTCTGTACGCAGTAGTTTAAATAATGGCCTGGTTTCTTCGGCGTAATTATCCAACATATTGCTTGTAGAGTTGAGATTCTTCCACAATTGGATTCACTCTTTTATAATTACCATCGTTGTACTCGAGTATGATCAGTTTTTCAAGCAGCATCTGAAAATCTTCATCGTAGGGAATGCTTTTCCCTGCCGCGTTGTCTTCCTTTAATTGTTTTAGTTTTTCGAGGTCTTTTACCGATACGTATTGTGAGGTCTGCGCTGCAAGTTTGCTTATCGCCTTATTGATTGCGTTTATATCGAGAACTGTAGCTTCATCATCGGAGTACATATAAGCATACTGTAAAATTCTCAGCAGTTCTCTTGGCGAGCCGCCGCTGTATAATATTGCTTTTCTAACTGTATCTTCGTTGTCGAACAGGCTGAGGTCAATTCTTTTATACACAAACTGCGTAAAACGTGCAACGGCTTCCTCCACTATTGCACCATTTCTCTCCCTGATCTTTACAAAAGGAAAAGAAATAACGAGATTATTGTTTACTTCTATTCTTCGCGTCTCGGGCATCAGTTCGATTGGCAGGGTAAAAATAGTGTTGGCCTTTATCTGGCGTATCCGGTTAGATTCTTCGAGAATAATTTTTTTTCTGATATCAAGCGTGGCGGTTTTTTCCAGTCCATCTACAATAAACAAGATTTCCTGCGCTTTGCTGTTTGCTCTTAATACAGAGTTTACCCATTCAAAAAATTCATTCACTTTCTTGGCAAAATCAGTAAAATTGTTTTTGAAAACCGTTCTTATTTTCTGGGCATTTTCTTTACTGCCCTGCAGGTTATTTTTTAGCTTGGTTGTTATGCCAAGAAAGCTTAGTAAGCTGGGCGTTCCTGCCGATACTTCTATCTCAAAACCGCTTTCATTTTTAATTGCCCTGTTTACCTCTGCAACCCTTTCGTCAAACCATTTTTGCAATGAGCCAATGATGTTTTCATCTAAATGCATGTCGGCTTTCTGAAGTCTCTGAAACAGTCTTTCCAGTTGATAAATGAGCACATCCATATACTCCATATCGTTCAGATCAAGTCCTTCATCGAGGTTACAAGTAACACAGAAGAAACAGTTTTTGTTATTGAGCTTTTTTGAAATTCTTTCTAATTCAGATGTCTTTCCTGAACCCCTCATACCTGCTAAAAACAGCAGTGTCTTATTGCCCCGGTTAATAGTCGGGTCAAAAACAAAAGCTTTGGAGACATTTAATGACCTGTAAATCATCTTATCTTCAAAATCTCCTCTTACATCAGAAAAGTCGGTATAAAATTCATGATCAGGTCCTACCGGGACATCAAAACGTACCGCATTATCAATTTCTTCTAACCTGTTTGCCTTTTTATAAATTGTTTCGTGACTCATAAAATTTTGCACTTGAATATACAAATGTAAAAGGATATTTGTCTTCAATTGAAAACCGTCTCCTATATTAAAAGAAGGTTTTACTCCGCTCCCATTTCAAGTCCTGCTTTAATCACTTTAACCGTTACATACAATTGCCCAACATGCCTCATCGCATGTTCGGCTGAATGAAATAACAGACCCAGTACCGTTGATGGGATCTTTGCCCGGCCTACAAACCTCTGTTCCGTTAGTGTTTGTTCATTGGTGTTGCTTAATTGCTGCAATGCCTTATCTACCTGCTCATTAAACAAGTTGACGAGATGTAAAACGCCGATTTCTTTATCCTCTTTACCTTCTGATGAAAGCGCCGCCAATTGGTCTTCACTCAAAGCCTCCCCTTTTGCATAAGTAAACAAACGATCTAAAACTCCGCTCAGATGCTGCAGGTGAAAACCAACAGAAGCAACACCGGCAGGTTTTACCCAAAGACGAGAAACCGGAAAATCAACAAGCAATTCATTTACCTCTTCTCTTGCCTGCAGCAGTGCATGCGCCACGGGCTGCAGAAGACCAGGAATGTTTTCTACCGGTCCACGCTGCCATACTTCACGATGTTTGGTGTTGCTCATTTATTTGCTACAGCTTAAGATTATATACGTTTACCTACACTTTCGATACGATTGTGTCCGGAAGTTTTTTTACTGTGTAATAAACCAGCCACAGCAACGCACCAAAAAAAACAGTAAATGCCCAGATACTGATGTGTTGCCTGGGATATATTACACTACTTCCCAACTGGTGAGCCAGCGCATTGGCATTTGTAAAAACATCCCAGCTATTAAACCTTAAAAACCTACCTAAATAAACACCATAAGCGCAGGATAGAATGATAGCAAACATCGAAATTTTTACTTTAAAAGAAGAAAGATGCAACCGGAGAAACTGCTCCACCTGCATTAAAGAAACAACACCAAGCATCAATCCGTTCCATGCCGCAGAAGTCACGAGCAAAAGGTCGAACCATTTGGGTACCGGCGGCCTTTCGTAAAAATGAAAAATATCGGTAATGATGTAAGGCGCATTTGGAAGAAATAATAACCAGCAAAGCAACACTGTAAACACAGGTATGCCCAGCCTCTTGTACCGGTGCAACTGCCGGCTCA
>CAXUMK010000031.1:33565-35687 GCA_964251885.1 uncultured Segetibacter sp.
CAGCAGCAAAGGAATGACAGCCAGAAACAGGTTCCATACATAAAACCGAAAATCGGACTGGCCAAAATAAAAGTATCTGAAAGCCAGTAGGAATAGGGTGAAGGAAACAGAAAGAAACAACATGCTTTCAATTCCGTCAAAACGCTTGCTCTTGGTCATAGTTGTAAGATTTTAGGCAGAAAAATAATGACACCGGCAATCGCACTTATCAAAGAAACAAATAAAACTGCTGCGGCAGACACATCTTTAATGGTTTTAACAGCAGGATGATATGCCGGATGCACCAGGTTGCAAAGCTTTTCAATGGCGCTGTTTATCATTTCAAAAGAAAGGACAGTTGCTATACAGCCCAACACTATCATCCACTCTGCTGCTGAGATATGAAATATAAAGCCAAGCAACACCACCAGCACTGCTATAAGCAACTGTATCCTTCCGTTTCTTTCGTGCCTGAAAAAAATGACTAAGCCATTAAAAGCATACACAAAGCCTTTCAAAAAATTAAGCATACCAGGAGATTTGGCGAAAATCTACTTTAATAAATGCAATTCATCAACTTGTTTTTTCCGCTATCCACTTCCACCAAAAAGCGGTGCAGGTGGTATAGACAAACAGGTGATACAAATCGTCGCTTAAAGAATGACCGTTTCTTATAATGGTTGCGCAAACAGGAATAAGAAAAACAATGGCGAGAACAGTTACTGCAATGCCCATAAAAGTAGTTGGGAGGTAAGTGAATGCGGTGCGTTTGAACCAGATGGTTGTGTTCATGATTGTGAAGTTTTAAGGATTTGTAACATTTAATTTGACAAAGGATTCTCGTCATTGCGAGGAGGAACGACGAAGCAATCTGCTCTTTGACAGGTTGGAAACAGCAGATTGCTTCCTCCTCCTGCGTCGTCCCCGCAATGATGTGACGCCTCTTAATTATGCTTCCGCCGCAAAAAAATGGGCAGTAATTTTTTTGGAGCCGGCTGCATTACTACTATTTTACATCGTTGCGTCGCACACTTATACGCTTTGTTCAATTTTCAGCAATGCACTACTTGTTCCGTTAGCAACAATCTTATCTCGTGCAGTACAGCATAATGAGTTTTGAAAAAAGGTGATAAGTCATAACGCGGAAAAAGCCGAATAAAGAATCCGTCAGTAAAAGTGAGTGACACAACAATGCTGAAAGATGTTCCGGAGATGGTTCACAAAAAAATTATACTTAGCGAGGGATAAATTAGTGAGGTCGTCATTGCGAGCAGAGCGAAGCAATCTGCTATATAAACTGTCAGCTTGTTTATACTTTATTAGCGGATTGCTTCGTCGTCGTACCTCCTCCTCGCAATGACGCTACTCACCATTTTATGCCTTGACCAGTATATGTAAGAACCAGCCTGCAATACAACCTCACTTTTCTGCAGTTCATCGTTTTCAACAATCGTTTTTCACACTGTTTTTACTTCTGCATCCGGCACCGATGGATGATACCAGTTTATCTTTCTGCTTGCATACATTACCAATGCTAAAACTGAAAATAGTCCAATGCTTCCTACCAGCAGCGCCGTGTCTTCTAAGCTGATCAGTACAAAAATGAATACGTATAATGCTGTAAGAACTGCACCGAATACGGCTGCTACTTTCCACTTTACAAAATGGCTTTTTGCGTAAAGGGTGATTAATGTAACTGTGGCAAATGCAGCGATTAAATAAGCATAATCGAAAACAATGTATTCGCTAATCGATAAGAGGAGCGAATAAAAGATAACGAGCGCTAATCCTACCAAAACATACTGCACCGGGTGAACGGGTCTTTTCTGCATCAGTTCTACAATAAAGAATAACGAGAAAGTAAGCCCGATAAAAAGGATGGCGTACTTCACGCTGCGCATTGTTTTTACGTACTGGTCGGCTGGCTGCAGCATGGTAACGCCAAAAGCAAAAGCGGCTTTGTACATTTTAAAATCTTTAGTGGCTGTATTAAAGGGCAGATTTGCCTTGTTAAAATTCCACCTGGCAGTAAAGCCTTTTTCGCTCACGCTGCGCTCTGAGGGCAACGTATTTCCATCGAAGGAAGGACTGGGCCATGTGGATTGAAGCGCAAACTGGCTGTTGCCTGCAAGCGGCACAAAAC
>CAXUMK010000032.1:0-7115 GCA_964251885.1 uncultured Segetibacter sp.
GGGACAAACATTTGTTCTTTCTTCTGCTCCGGTTGTGTCACTCTCTTGTACCGCATCTTTTCATAGCAGCTCATACACTCTGCATTATCTGTATTTACAACATTCTTAAGTTAACGGCATTGGTTGATTGGTTTTAGATAATCCTGGTTCCAAATAATCGTTCCGCAGTGTAGGTAAGATAGTAATAACTAATTCATTTGAAAGGGTTTAAAAATTATTTAGTGAAGTTTTAAAGGTGTAACGCGTTGAAGAAAGAATCAACAGTATAAAGTGTGCGACGCAACAAAAGCTCCATAGGAATACAATGCCCGGTACAAAAAATCCATTTTAAAAAAATCAGGTAGTAAGACTACAAACAGTAATTAAATTCAAACACTCCTTTACCCTTTATTCTTAGAAGTTGACTTTCCAATTACCAATTCTGCCTCCAGGTTCACCTGTGTTATCCTGTTATTCTTACTAATGCTTTCGAGTAAGATTTTTGTGGCAAGCTGCCCCATTTCCTGCATGGGTTGCCGGATGTAGGTGAGCGGTGCGTAAAATATTTCAGAGGCGTCGGATTGGTCAATGGTTACAATATTCAAATCTGCCGGCACTTTTACCGGAAGGGTATTGAGGTGTTTTAATGCATACGTTGATAGTAGGTTTGATGAAAAGAGAATGGCATCAACTGGTTGCGGCATGGAAAGCAATTGGTTGATGGTTTCTTTTACTTCCTCCTGCGGATCGGTAATGCTTACTTCTTTGATCCAGCTTTTTTTGAAAGAGAGTTTGTTGTCTTTAAGAGCAGAGAGGTAACCTCTTTTTCGCTCTTCGATGTTGAAAAGAGAAGTTTTAAAAGTAACCAGGCCAATGCGCTGATTGCCGCTTTTTATAAGATGAGAAACGGCGGTGTAAGCAGCTTTATAATTATCCATGGCTACATAGTTGGTCTTTATATCGGGAAAGTAACGGTCTATCAAAACAAACGGAACTTCGTTTTCCTGCAGTTGAATTATCTGCGCCGCAGTATCTTCTACCGGCGCTATTATCAATCCGTCAACCTGGCGGTCGAGTAATACATTTATCAATTTGTCTGACTTCTGCGCATTTTCATCTGAGCTTCCAAACAGTACCGTATAATTATTTTTGGCTGCTTCGTCTTCAATTATGCGGGCAAGGTTGCTGGAGAAAGCATTGGCAATATCTGCTACCACCAGCCCAATTGTATAGGTCTTATTTGTTTTAAGGCTTCTGGCAATCTGGTTGGTTTTATAGTTTAATTCTTTTGCTGCGTCTTTTATCTTTTCTGCTATTTGTTTACTTATCCGTCCTTCTTTCTTATTGTTTAAAACGTAAGAGACCAGTGCAGTTGAGACACCTACTTTTTCGGCAATATCTTTTAACGACGTCTTTTTTTTCATATTGAGGCAAGTTTATCGGCTTATACCTAACAAACGTTAGTTAAACGTTTAAACAAAAGTAGGTATTATATTTGTACTAAAAGCAACTATAATACAAAAAATATGGTCTTTTTAAACATGACACCCAGTATTACCATTAAGTTAAGAATGCAGCTTTAACAATTTTTTGTTTAATCGTTTAAACAAAAGAAGTATCTTTGTATCAGAATAAATGTAGCAAGCGGATTAAGTCTTAAAACAAGAAGATTTTAAAAACATCCGCAAAGACGATAAAAATGATTGCCTGCCTGCTACGTTTAATAGCGGGCTTTTCAATTTTATTATTAACAAAAAAAAGATGATTATGAAAAAGACAACAATGATGATTAGAAGTTTATTAGAGAACGTTGTTAAGAATGTTTCAAACAGTAAAGACAATAATAAGGGAGCACTCTTTAATAACGGTTTCCAAAACATGCAAAAAACAGTTACAAACCCGCTTACTGCGTGGCCTCAACGTTCATTTTTTATTTTGCATTAATGTTCCTGAGTAACGATGGAATGCATTTATGAGAAACAGGGAACTCAATTTTAAAACGAACTAAAATTAAAATTATGACCAATACAATAAATGCAGGCATCATAGGATGTGATATGTCAGAAGATTTTTTCCAGACATTTTCAAACAACAGGATGGAAAAATTTAACTGGAAGAAAATTTTTGAAAGCAGCAATACTGCTGCAGGAATAAAAAAAGAATACCCGGAAACTGAAATAGTTGACAATGCAGAAGCTATTATTGATGACAGCGATATAACATTGGTAATTGTATCAGCAAAACACCTGGGATTTGTAAAACCAATCACGCTGGCAGGCAAGTCTGTCAGGGTAATATAAAACGTAAAAAAAAATTTATTAAAACAAAATCATTCACAATTAAATTTAAAGATCATGTACATACTATATAACACAGAGTTTACCTTAGGATATTATCACTTAGTAAAAGATCTGCTTTTGAAATTTAAAGCTTTAAAAAGGCTGAAAGAATTTAAAAGGAAACTGAAAAGCAGGAAAACTGAAAACACCTATACGCTAACCGCATAATTTTAAAATTCAGTTTTAAAAGATAAGAATACAGCCTGCTGATAACCAGCAGGCTTTTTTTGTGACTGTTACTATTGTAACATAAAACGACAGCGAGAATATTTAAAACGAAAGGTGGGTTGAGAGATATTGAATTATTGAAATGAGAAGTAGTTTATGTAAGTTTGGCAAGAAGATTATGCATGCAAATAGAAGTGTTACTGATTGCAGAACAAGTGGAATACGAGAATCTTAGAGGAGTTTATTGAAGTTGACACTACCATTTTGAACTACAAAAGAAAATAATTATGAACTTGAAAGTAATAAAAACAGAAGCAGAATACAAAACGGCTATTAAGTGGACAATGCAAATTTTTCAGGCAGAAGAAGGAACTCCTGAAGAAGATGAATTAGCATTATTATTAGTGCTCATAAAGGACTATGAAGATAAGCAATTCATTTTGCCAGAAGTTGGGTTTCACCTAAATTCAATATATGTTTAGTTTTTACTTCACCATTTTCCTTATTGTCCTCACTATTATTTTAATCGGGTTTTTTGCAGGTATGGAAATCGCTTTTGTAACTGCAAACAAGCTTAGCATTGAGCTAAAGAAAAAGCAGGGAAAATCGAGCGGCATAATCTTATCTAAGTTTATGGAAGAGCCGGCAAGGTTTATCGGAACCTGCCTCATCGGTATCAACCTTTTTTTGGTTATTTATGGCTTGCTTTTCAGCAGCCTGCTTCTGCCCGTGTGGATGTACTTCGGAATAACTAACAACTACATTCATCTTGTTGTGGATACGATCGTTTCTACTTTGTTTGTTCTCATTTTTGGTGAATTTATTCCAAAAGCCATCTTCAGGGCGAAGAATGATTCTTTGCTTAGTTTTTTTGCTCCTGTGACCAAGTTTTTTTACAGGATTTTTTTCCCGGTCGCTTCCCTTCTTGTCAGCATTGCCGAGTGGATATTGAAATACATTTTTAATGTGCGGGTAAAAGACCGTAATGAAGCATTTGGAAAGGGTGATTTGGAGCATTTCTTTCAGCAGAACAAAGACCAGGACGAAGACAACCAGGAACTGAATAACGAGCTTTTTGAAAATGCTTTGTCGTTACCTATGGTAAAAATAAGACAATGCCTTGTGCCAAGAACCGAGGTCGAAGGTTTTGACCTTACATCATCTGTGGCAGAGATAAGGCAGCACATGATAGATACAAAGCTAAGTAAGCTGATCATTTACAACGAGAATATTGATAACATATTAGGATATGTTCACCAGTTAGACCTTTTTAAAAATCCGTCCGATATTCAATCTATTTTACTTCCTATACCTGCTGTTCCTGCGAGCATGAGTGCGACAGACCTTATTAATAAATTTACTAAAGAGCGTAAAAGCATTGCCTGGGTGGTAGATGAATTTGGCGGAACAGCAGGCATTGTTACCATGGAAGATGTGCTGGAAGAAATTTTCGGCGAAATAAAAGATGAATATGATGTAGAAGAGTTCGTAGAAAAACAGCTTGCCGATGATGAATTTATCTTTAGCGGCCGCCTTGAAATAGACTATCTGAATGAAAAATATGACCTGAACTTTACAGTATCGGAGTCAGAAACTTTATCAGGTTTTATCATATCAAATTATAAAGCCATTCCTCAGCAGAAAGAACGGATCATAATAGACAGGTTTGAATTTGAGATCCTCAGCGTAAGCGATACGCGTATAGAAATGGTAAAGATGAAAGTTCTTCGCTAATAAAGCAGGTATTCTATACTAAATCAATGTGCAAGTCGTTTTCTTGTTAGGCGTTTTGCCTTCAGGCTGCCGGTAATGGCAGCCAGCAAGTAAACTATGATCTCTACTATCCCCCAAAAGGAAACGAATGCCGGCGACCCAAGCAATACAAAACTGCTGCAGGAAAGTAATGAACGCATCAATGCTATCCTCAACAACAGTAAAGAGATCATTCTTACACTTAATCTTGAGACAAGCCTGATTGCATCAGTAAACGAGGCGATCTCACTTTTAGGTTATAAGCCAGCAGACTGGATCGACAAATCATACAAGATCTGGCAGGGCGAGCACGGTGAAAAGTTTAATGAACTAATGAAGCTGGCTGTGCAAAGTGAGCTGCAGATCAAAAACCAGCAGATCAGCTTTCCCAATAAAACGAATACCGAAAGCATTCCCTTCGAATTTTCTACTTCGATCTTTTATTTAAAAAATGCACGATACCTTTTATGCGTGTTTAGAGACATCCGCGAAAGGCTGAAATATGAAGAGAATATCTCACGCATATCTGCCCAGCTAACCCACCTGCTGAATAATATTGATGACGTGTATGCCATTTTTGATCTTAAAAGCAGGAAGTACGATTTTGTAAGTGATAATGTAGAAGCATTGTATGGCTGTGATAAAAAAATCTATTGCGAAACCAATTACTTCTGGAAAAATTGTGTGCACAAGGAAGACCTTGCAGGAGTTGAAAAAGAGGTGGATGAAATCGTATTAAACAAATCGAAAGGAGAGATATTTTACAGGATAAACACATTTACGGGCAAAAGGAAAATGCTGCTCGAAAAATTAGTTGTAGGAAAGGATAGCGAAGGCAATGCCGACAAGTTATACATCGTAAAAACCGACTACACCAATATTGAAAACGCAGAACAGTCGCTGATGGAAACGGAAAGAAAGTTTCGTTTTATAGCTGAAAACCTGAGCGATTTTATTTCTATCCACGATACTGACTGGAACTTTACTTATGCTTCACCTTCAATAAAAAATATTCTTGGCTTTCAGCCCAACGAGGTAATTGGCCTCGGTGGGTTTGACCTTGTGCATCCTGACGATCTGGTAAAGACACTGAATGAGAATGTGCAGCCTATTGTTCTTGAGAAGAAAGAAACCCGGTTCAGGTACAGAATGCTTTCTAAAGACGGAGGTTACAAATGGGTTGAAACCTATTCAAAGCCAGTTATAGACTCTAAAGGAGAAATATCTTCCATCATTTCTTCAACCCGTGACGTAACCGATCAGGTAAATGCAGAACTAAAGCTAAGAGAGAGCGAAGAGCAATACAGGCTGATCTCAGAAAACAGTAATGACCTTATTGGCATTCACAATATAGAAAAGCAGTTTTTGTATGTTTCACCCTCGTGCCGTCAGATTGTAGGATACGAACCACACGAACTGTTAGGCAGAAGCCCGCAGGATGTGTATGTAAAAAAAGATGAGGCGAATGCAATATCTGAAAACGAAGCAAATAAAGTGATCAGGCTGCAAAAAGAAAACAGGTATTTAACCAGGGTTATAACAAAAAGTGGTGAGGAAAAGCAACTGGAAGTATGGCTAAAACCGGTTTTCAAAGATGAACAGATTATAGGGCTGCAGTCAGCAAGCCGCGATGTAACAGAAAGGGAAAAATTGTTGGGCGAGCTAAAAGTGTCTCTTGCAAAAGAGCGTGAACTGAATGAGCTGAGAGAAAAGTTTGTTTCAACTGCATCGCACCAGTTTCGTACTCCGTTAACGGTTATACAATCCGGCGTTGAAATAATGGATATGTACATGGACGATCTGCCCGAAGAAAAACAGGTAAAATTTAAAAAGCAGTTTACAAAAATACAGGAAGAAGTTAGCAGGCTCGAATACCTGATGAATGACGTATTGTTGTTAGGCCGCGCCAATGCCGCAAGAACTCCTTTTCATCCTGAAAGAAAAAGTCTCGTAACCTATTGCACAAATATTCTCGACAATAAATACAATAACAGGTATGGTGCAGAAAGACAGGTATTGCTTGCAGTTGAAGGCGACGAAGCGCCGGTAAGCTTTGACGAAAAACTAATAGGTTATGCATTTGAAAATATCCTGAACAATGCTTACAAATATTCTACAAAAGGCAATATTCTTTTCAATATCATTTTTGGAAAAAGCAAGGTAGTTATTCATATATCAGACAAGGGCGTGGGCATTCCTGAAGAAGATATAAAAAATCTTTTCCAGCCATTTTATCGTGCTACCAATACCACCGAAATTGAAGGCACAGGCTTAGGTTTGTCAATAGCCAAAGAATTTATTGAGAAACACAATGGTAAAATTTTTCTTTCGAGCAAACTAAATAAAGGAACGACAGTTAGCGTTATACTACCTGTAGAATAAAATCTTTTTACATCATGCAGCAGCAAACAAGAATACTGGTTATAGAAGATGAAACAAATATTCGCGAAAATATACAGGAATTGCTTGAGGCAAAAGGCTATACAATACGCACATCAGCCAACGGAAAGCAGGGTATATTAGACGCTATTGATTTTAGACCGCACCTTGTTGTCTGCGATGTAATGATGCCAAAGATGGATGGCTACAAAGTGCTGGAATACATCAGAAAGACATCAGTAATACAAAATACCCCATTCATATTTTTAACTGCACGGGTTGATAAAAACGACATCCGGCTGGGAATGGATTTGGGAGCCGATGATTACCTTACCAAACCTTATACTTACGCAGAGTTACTGAAAGCGATAGATACAAGGTTAAAAAGGCAGGAGAAAATAATCGGCGAATATGCTAAAGTAAAGCATGAACTGGATACGACCGTTTTTGCTACTTATTACCACGAGTTCAATACGCCGCTGCACGGCATTTTAGGTG